>NZ_BAAHAP010000156.1:0-7279 GCF_054777495.1 Echinicola sediminis
GTACCTAGCTTGAAAATGTCATCCAGTTGGATATCATTCAGGTCTTTGATGAATTGTTTTAACTCCTTTTTTCTTTCATCTGTTATACTGGAAGAATCAAGCTCGTTTTTGGCCTTTTGCAGTAGCACTTTTGCAGCCTTAATAGTAATTATGGCTGTACTATTGTAAAACTCTGCTTGAAGGTCAAGCGCTTTAGCTCCAGTATTCTCCATTTTGGAGAGCCCCGCCTTGCTGAGATTTTCTTGGAATTGGTTGAAGATTCCAGTTTGGGCCAAAAGGTTACTTTTAATTTTTTCGGCCTGTTCCAAAAATTGACGATCTGCGAAGTAAGCAATCTGTTTTGCTATGGCTTTTTGGTTCTTTATGGCATTGCCGTCAACTGCTTCAATCTGCTTTTTGATTTTAAGCTGTTTCTGCAGGTTTTCGTTAAGGGCTTCGGTATTAGAAATGTCAATATCTAACCTTTGCTGTTGGAGGTCTGCAAGCCTTTTATTGAGGGTGTTCAAGGTTTCTGCACCACCATTGGCATAACCTGAAAGTAATTGCTTCCTGTATGCTTCTAGCTCTTGGATTTGCTTGGTAAGCCTGCCATAAGTGATATCACTATCTATATTGTCAGACAGGTCCTTATAGGATTTAATAGTGAGGTCAACCGCTTTGTTGATCGCCTCCTCCATATCCATTCTTTTTGAGAGCTTCCCTATAAGCTCATCCACCTCCTTGTTAGTCTGTTGGAATCCTTCAGCACCGGTAATGAGGCGCATTTGGTTGCGGATATCGCTTGTACTACTTACCGCCAATGTCGCTAGTGAAATAAACTCATTCAGCCAGTCTAATGAATTCTTGAACACACCTGATTGCCTGTCTCCAATGGTTTTTCCTAGGATGGTGATGTTATCGTTCAGGTTAGACATTTTTCCGTCTAAGGTCTCAGAAATAGCAGCCATAGCACCGCTTACTCCCTCGGCATCCCCTAGGCTAAGAATGTACCGTCTTATGGATCCTTCCGTGAATTCCACTTGTTTTTGGACACCCTTAAAGGTAAAAGTCACATTATCCCCTTCTTTACTGGCTCTGATACCAAACTCCTTTAACCGCTCAAACTCTCCTACCTGGGCATCAATAATTGCTTCAGCCAGCTGGTCAAAATTCTTCCCAGTGCTACTGGCAAGATCTCCCAAACTCCTCAATTCATCAACTGTTGGCTTAAATCCTTGGTTGGCTAGTTTGACAAAAGAGTCTGTCAATTGATCAACCTGGAAGGGGGTTTGGCTAGCAAATTGTACTATTTGCGCCATAGCTGTCTGCGCATCGGACTTGCTGCCCAGTGTATTGGTGAGAACAGCCTCCATTTTCTCAAATTCCCCAACAATTCGGGCCAATTGTTTTTCAAACTGGATTAGCAACTGAACCGAAAAAGCACCCGCTAGAGCTCCCCCAAGTGTCCTGGCCATTGTCCCTACTTCCCCGAGTGAAGAAATGGTTTGCCGTGAATTCTTTTGGGTCTGCCGGTTGACTTCCTGCATTTTCTGGTGAAACTCCCTTTCGTTTTGCTCTTGCTTTCGTCGCAAGTCGTCCAAGATTTTTTCGGTTTTCTTGGCATCCTTTCTGAGCTGGCTGTTATCCATCCCAGCGGTAAAATTCAGCCCTCCTTCACTATAACTAACGGGCATGGCTCAAATTCTTTTCTAGTTTCTCAAATACACTTTTAATATTTTTTTCTGCTTTGATGCTCGATCCGGTAAGCACATCTTTACCACTTGCTTCGACATACACGGCGTAATCCATCCCTGCGACGACTACCAAGGTATAACCAATATTCAATTCCGCTCCTGCTACCTCACTGGCATATTTAATGGCTTTTTCAACTCCGGTTTCTTTGTCCGTTCCTTTTTTCCAGGATTTTTCAAAATCTTGGTGAATGGGCCTCCCATCCTTCAAAAGGACAAAGCCAATGGAGCTTCTTAGGTTACCGGTCCGGTCGGTAAAATCAGCATTAAGCCGGGCATCTCGAACGAATTCCAACCCTACATAAAGCAGTTCATTTTCAATAGACTTCTCTATTTTCCGGACGTGTTTTAAAAGATAATTTTCAACGTCTTTCCCTTTGAATTTGGGTGTGATTTTTAGCATAGTTTTTCCAATTCGTTTTACAATTAGCTTAAAAAGTAACTGATGCTAATTAGCTCAAATACACGGGGAAATAGAAGGGTTTATCGTGAAGTATCCCCACCATTCAGGAAACAGTGGGGATAAAAAAATACCCTGATTGGGGTATTTTATTGACGGAATTAAGCTGTTAGTTTTGAAAAAACTAAATAACACTATTATGAAACATTTTTTACTAAGCTTTTTACTTTGTTTTTCATTGTTTGAAGCTAAAGCACAAATTGAAGCAACAACTGTCAATGGAGAAAAGGTGATTTTAAATGATGATAAAACTTGGGCTTACGCTGAAAAAGAGGAAAACAACCAATTATCAACAGAAATGGATTTGTCGTGTTCATCATTGATTCTAATAGAAGAAGATAAAATGACCGGCGATAAAACCCCAATGTTAAAAGATGCTATAGTTTTAAGTAAAGATGGAGGGACAAATGGAATAGCTATTTACTTAATGAAAGCTAAAAATAGTATTATTTTTTCCTTGACCGCAATAGGTGCCGGAAATTGTATTGACAAGGGAGACAAGATAAATTTTCTTTTTAGGGATGGAACCAGAATGGAATCTGGTAACATGAGCAATTTCAATTGTGATAATAAATCCACTATGTATTTAGGAGGGATTTTCGGTGGTAAAAAAAATCTTATAATGCTATCAGAAAAGGAAATAGCAACCTTAAGAGTATGGACATCTGACGGGTATGTTGAAGAGGATCTAAGCAATGATGATAGTATGGTTTTAAAAGCTGCATTTAAATGCCTAACTGAAATCTAATCTTGATAAAAAGCCGGGAATTCCCGGCTTTTCTCGTTGCTTTAAGTTGTTGAAATCCCTATCTCTTGGATTATTTACGGCCTTCTTTTTGAGTTCTGATCTTGCGGTTGTGATCAGCAACTATCAGTTCTTTCATCCTGTCCAGCGCTTCCCTGCTTTTCCATGCCGGGATCTTCTTTGGCTTGACCGGATTTCCGATAGATACTACCTTACCCATGGGCCAATTCAGTTTGATTTTCCAATTCGCATTCCACAGCGGTTTTAAAAACTTTAACCCTCTCATTGAGCACGGCAAACCAATCAAAAAAGAACTGGTCATCACCAAAAGCAGTCTCATTCATTTTGATTTGATCCAGACCTTCTTGAATTTTAGTGAGGCCTGAGTTGATTTCGTTGATTTTATGTGTGGTAATCATAGCTATTTTGTTTTGATTAACTTTTAATGAATGTTCAATGGTTTAAAATTAACATATTATGTTAATGTGTCAAACCCCTATGTTAATTTATTTAATAATTATTTACATTTAATGTTAATAATGAGTATTTTTGGGGAAAATAATTAGACATGAACGATATATTACGTATTAAAGAATTGATTTTTGCGAAGGGAATAACGGGGGAGAAATTAGCCGAGATGATTAATGTCAGCCCGGTAACAATAAGCCGTATCATTAGCGGAAAGTCCGGTACCAACCTTGGTACTCTAATCGAAATTGCCAAAGCTCTTGATGTGGATGTAAGAGATCTTTTTGCCCCGAAAAAGGAAGAACCTATTTACATAAAGAAAGGCAGTGACTTTGTCCAGGTAGGATCAATAAAGAAGGGGGATTTTTAATTTTACTGTCCCCCAAACTGTCCCCTGATTTTAATAATCACCTTTTTTACCTAACAAATATTGAAATTTGTAGCCTTAACTAGGCTAATGATTCAATTATTTCCCAATAGCTTATTCCTAATTTTAGCTTCATTCTGGATTTTTTCAATTTCAGCCATTAGGATCTTAATCTGATCAATCTCCTCCTCGCTCAGTTGGCTCACATTGTACTTGGAGTTATTGAGGATGTTAATGGAGGCGGTATTGATTTGGGAGATATCTTTAGTAAATTCATTTAATTGTTTCAGGTGGTAGGCATGTAGGTTCCCTACTGTAACCATGCAGGTATAAACCAAGTTTTTAAAAAGGGTGTCGGTATCTGGCATTTGCTCTAGAGTAGCCAAGCTTTTCCGCAGTACGTTTAGCTCACGCATGAGGGTTCTTTGGTTTTCTATCGATTTCATAGATTTTTAAATTTCAAATATCCCATTCGGGGTTATCATTGATAAACTCTTTTAATTTCTCTTCTTCTTTGTCGTATTCCTCCATTCGTGCCTCCATCTCCATCGAAGCCCTCAACTCTATTTCATTTATTTTCTTCTGAATTCTCAGATATTTTTTTGTTGGTTTTCCTCTGTAGTACTTTTTAAATCCTGGCTGGCGTATTTGATCTCTTAGTTTAACGATGTCCAACTCCCAGCCATAGGTAGCCCACATATCACGATATTTTTTGCTGTAGGTCTGCTTTTCATACATCCCATCAATGAGGCTAAGGTGTCCAAACCTATCACCAACGCTATAAAGCTTCCGGCATCGTTTCGCCGTGATAGGGCATTGGAAATACCAAACCTTACCCACGTTCAAATTAGATGGTATGGAGATTAATTTCAAGGCGTCCATGGTAGACCTTCCCCGATAGGAATACGTCAGCTCTACGTACGGGATTTCGCCCATAGAAAGAAAGATGTACACACTTCCGGCCCCATTTTCTAATTGGTAATGGCCTTCTGACCTCGTGTTAAGCTCAAAACTGCCCCATTTTTTCAGCCCCGAAATGCTGATATAAGGCGTAAAATCGATAATAGGGGGGAATGTAGCTATCTTTACCATTTTAGTTTAACCTAAATAATTAGGGAAGGTGTTCACAAATGAAAGAGAGGTAAGGGGCAAAAAAGCCCCATCCAATTTTAGTGACTTCTATTCCCGTTCAAGATTTCGTTTCTTTTCGCATTGGTCATGTGGGGTAAAAATCTTGTAGGATCCGGTTTCGCTATTCGTCCGTTCAACATCCCCTGGATACCCATAATAACCTGCAGATTTTCGGGCATGACCACATCATTCTTGCGCACACATTCCATAAAGTCGTTAAACGCTTCTGTCAGGGCATTATGTCTTTTAAACAGCTCAATGTCTATTGGATCGTTAATTGACACCTCAAACAGACTAGAATTGGCCTCTACGTATTCACTAACCCCCTCCGATGTCATCGTCAAGTCCGCGGCTATCGGCATCTTGTCAACGTCCAAAATCTTATAGGGGAAACTGCCATCACTTGGAGCAAGCCTTTCTTTCCATTTTTGGAACCCTTCGATGACGGGCCTAAGAATATGGTTTATAGCCTTATACCCTTCTTCAAGAGCCTGCCTCTGGGTTAGCTTCGGAAAGGTTTTTATTTTTTCTTCAAGCTCTCGCTCTACCATGGCCGTTCCTTGCTCCATGACACCTTTAAGTTTTTCTTTGCTGAATGGAGCCAGCTCGGTCTCCTCTACGAATTTGGCGTAGGCTGCATTAATTGCCGGCAGCTGGTTAAGCCTAAACTGGTTCAGCTTGGCAATGGCGTTCCTTTTGTCGGCCTCATTTGTTTTGATGATGATTTTTTTCATTTTTTATTTCATTAGATTTTTTACAATTTCTCTTGTGGTTTGGTCTTTTCCGGAATTGTTTTCGGAGTTTGCTTTTTTTCTGGGTGGAAGCCCCATCATTGAGCTGACTATCTTGTCCACCTTCTCCTTTTCTGCCTCGGTTGAGACCTCTTTTTGAGATCTACCTGGATTGCCTCCAAAGCCTTTAAGCTTGTTGTTAGCTTGCATTTGATGGAGTTCTTTGACATCATTGCTAACGTCACCGAGATATCCGTTGAAATCATCGTCATCCTTGAAACTCATTCTTTCAAGGTTTTTAATCCTGGCGTCTTGATAGGATTGTGGGGCCCCTTCTAGTTTTTCTTTGAGTGCTGATACTCTCTCTTCGTTTGTCATGATATTTAATTTTTGGCTTTAATCATTTTCACTTTCTGTAGTAGATGATGCTAGTAGTTCCTTTGTTCGCTTGATTACGGGAGTGTAATTAGTTTGGCTTACTCCTTGATTAAGTGAGTAGGACAATCTTTGGGGGTTGTCATTATTCCCCTTCAAAGAGTCTTTGAATTTGGTTTCCCAATTTTGTTCATTCCAGGCACCGTCTTCATATTTTTTCTCCGGGCTACCTATGAAGGTCTTCCAAGAGTGCTTATAGGTAGGGTTTTGTTCTTTCACTTTTTTATAGAACTGGTATTGGGTATGTAGGTAGTTAAGCTTTCCATTTCTACTTATCGCCCTTACAAATCTTCCTATGGCCATGTAATGACTAAATTGATTTATTTCGGAAATGCCGAAATAATCCGCTATAACCTGAGTAGCCTTTACTTCTCTTTCGGTTTCCTGCTCAGGATCTGGAAATGTTACTGGCTCTTCTTGGGGTGTAGTACCATTAGCATTTGCTTCTACTATTCCATCTTCATCATTCTCTTTATTCAATGAATCAATAAAATCCTCAAAACTATCTAGGTTATTAGTTATCTGTTGTATGTTATTGGTTAATAGTTTATTTACTCTTACCCGTAGAGGTGTAGGTAGAGGTATAGGTAGAGGTACCAGTAGAGGTACCACTACAGGTACACTAGAGGTACGATTTAGCACCTCTAGTTTTATCAGTGGCGATCGGTGTTCATTGACCCCTTTTTTGTACTGGATTAGCCCCCATTCTACCAAATCTTCGATCTTTTGATAGAAGGTTTTTTTGTTGCCGATGCAGGCTCCTTGCATTGCCACCTGATAGGGGCATGAAAACCATTCTACCCACATGTGTATATTATTTTGAGCCAGATAAAAAAGATATAGACTAACATGATGGGAAGTAATGCCCTTGTCCCGGTTATCATAGATAAAATCAAAGAAACCATTTATCTGTTCGAATCCGTTTATCCGGAATTGCTTCTTTTCATTCATCCCTCATCCTCCTTTCCATCTCCTCCACAAACCCCTCATAAGTCCGGGCCACTATGTATATTCCGCCGCTGGCCTCCACCTTATCTCGGTAGTTCTTTTGGGCCTCACTTAGTTTGTCTTTGCCTATCTTTACCTCTATTTTGAAGCTTTTCCCCTGCCAAATAGCGCTTATATCGGCCGTGCCATTGGTTCCCGTGCCAAGGAAGATTTACTTAATAAGCAAGTAAAGAGAACAGCGGTACACCACTGTGGTTGGAAGCA
>NZ_BAAHAP010000157.1:0-7257 GCF_054777495.1 Echinicola sediminis
GTTATTAATTCCTTTCAATAGTTAATGGAAATTAAGACCAAAGATAAAAAATGGACTTATAGCGTTAGTTGGCTGCATGATAAATGGTTGGAGATGTTATGCCTGTTAGTAGAGAAGGGCAAGTCCTTTGTCCCTTAAAAACAAAAAGTGGTCTTATTCTCCTCAAGTATCAGATTCCTGATGTATATTTAGTTGGATTAAAGTTGGATTTTATAATGATAACTGAAATGCAGAATTTTAAAAGTATTGCAGGTTTTTTTCTGGTCATCATGATGTGTGTCAGCTGCAATGACCTAAAGGAATCTATCTATACCGAAGAAGTTTTGGAGTATGACTTGAATACTGTGAGTACCGCCTATGGTTATAAGGGAAAAGCTGTTTTTAGGGAGTTTTCTGATGGGAGTGGGGTGGAGGTAAGCATCACGCTGGAGGGGGAGCATTCCAAAAATGAATATTATTTTCCTGCCCACCTTCATTTTGGACCTTTTCAGCAAGGGGAGCATGCCTTGATGGCGGAGCATCTAAACCCTGTGGATATACGGCCACTGAAAAGCGTGACCATCATCAGGGATTTTAGCCTGGAACAATTGAATGCCGAATATTATCACATCAAGGTCCATTTGGCCGAAGAAGGCCCTGATTACAATGTGATTTTAGCGGCGGGAAATGTCGGGGAATATGGAGGGAGCACAGAGTAGGAGCAGAAATTCATTTAATACTAAAAAAGGCCGGTGGATTAGCCGGCCTTTTTGATATTCAATATATTTAGAAGGTCACATTAAAAGTGATGTCCAAATCGGATTCTCCGCCTGCTTGGACGAAGTTTTCCCAATGGGGCTGGTCAGCACCTTCGTAATCCTTGTCCAAATCGTGTCTTAAAATTACACGGATTTGTCCTGTATTAGAACTAAGGCTTTCATCCACAGTAACCAAACCTTTCAGGCCAATAGGATTTCCGTTTTCGTCCTCATCATCGTAGGTGTAGGTCATAAAGGAACTGTTGCCGACAAAGGCACTGCCCAAATAATAGAACTGGTGCTCATCTGCCTCTTCTTCGATTTCCTCGGTAATGTCCTCCTCGGCAATGCCATTATAGGCTGAGACTTCCATAAGGTACCTTTTACCGCTTTCCAGACCGGTAATTACGTCAATGTCCAAATTGCCGCCAAGTGCGATGCCTTCTTCCGCTCTGGCTTCAAATTCCAGAGAAGCACCAAGGGTATTCCCGTTGTCGTCCACCTCGGTGAAGGACAAGGTCACTTCAGTAATCACTTCCTGATCCAATTCAGGAACAGGATCGTCCTTACTACAGGATAAAAAGGAAAGGGTTACACTTAAAAGCAAGGCCAAAGAAACTTTGTGTTGCATGGTTCTCATATCTGATGGTTTAGTTTATAATTAAAATTCGTAATGAAGCCTTAATGAAATGTTTCTGCCCATTTCATGGCTGAAGTACCTGTACCGGTTCATATAGTCCTTGTAGGAGGTATTGAGCATATTGTTTACGGAAAGGTTGGCTTTTAGGCTGGAACTTTCCTTTTTATAAAGAACACTGCTTAAACTAAGGTTCCAAAGGTTGTACCCTTTAGGGGCAGGTGCCAGATCAAAATCAGGTTCTCTACGTTGGCGGAAAACGGAGAGGTTGCTCAGCGTAATTTTGCCCAATGTCCCATGGGTAAAGGTAATACCGGTATCAATGCGGTCTGCAGGGATAAAAGGAAGATATTGGTCGTACGTCAAATTTTTTGCCCTGATCATACTTCCTTTTACATACCAGTTCAGTACAGGCAGGATTTGGTAATCGGAGCTTAGATCAAGGCCCCAAAAATCGGCATCAGCTTGCAAATACTCGTAAACATTGAAGGTTCCCCGAAGAGAGACATATTGTTCATCCGTGGGGTTAAGGAAAATGTAATTATTGATTTTATGATAGTAAGCCGTTAGCTCGGCGGATAACAGATCATTACTATAGCTAAAGGTATTCACCCATTTGAGGGCTTGCTCACTTTCAAAATCGGGATTTCCGATTTCTACCGCGGCAGCTCCATGATGAAGACCTTGGCTAAACTGCTCATTGATGTTTGGTGGCCTCCAGGCTGAGCCGAGGTTAGTGGAGATCATCCAGGAATCGCTGAAACTGTAAGCCCCGCCCAAAAAGGCCGTGAAGTTCTGAAAGGTAAAATCCCTTTCCTCCAGTTCACCTTCCTGATTGTACCTGGCTGCATCCACATAGCGATAGTCAAACCGAGCTCCTCCTTCCAGTTCGAAATGACCGTCAATGTATTTTTCAATGGCGTAGGCTCCCAGGTTGATCAGGTCATAGTTGGGGATCAACGGAGTAACGCCCGTCCCGGGGATATTGTTGTTGGCCTGCTGAAGGAGATTAAGCCCAACAGACCCGTTCCATTTTTTTTGTTTGGGATGCTCGTAGGATACATCCAGGGTATTGGTGAAAAGCTCCAAGTCCAAAGCTGCCCGGTCATTTAGACTGCCCCTTCGTTTGTCAAACTCCTGCCTGTTGTTTTGCTGAAAAGCATAACTGAGGTTGATCACTCCGTCATTATTGAGGTGGTAGTGTCCCTTGGTTTTGAGGAGTTGATGGACCACTTCCTGTCTGGGGTTTTCTATCGAATAAGAAAAGCCGGGGTCAGAGAAAGGCCTTCCGCTTTCAATGAGTTCATTCAGGTCACTGGAATTGCCAGTATGGGAATCGCTAAGGATACCGATTTTGGTGCTGAACCGGCTGTAAAAAAGCTCCAGCCCGAGATTTTTTGAATTATAGCCCGCAGCCCCGGAAAGGTTGAGTTCCCTAAGCCCCGTATTGTCCTGGTAATAATCAGGGGATTTGATATTCCCACTAGCCCTGCTTGATGCTTGAATTCTGTATCCGAAACCCTGTAGTTTTTTTAAACCTCCTTCCAAGCTCAATGAAGCAGCTCCTGCGCCACCGTTGCTGGAACCGACAAGGTTGACCGCTCCCTTGCTTTCATTGGAAACAGGGAGTTTGGGAGGAGTAACCAAGATGACGCCACCCATAGCCTCTGGGCCAAAGCGGACAGTCTCGGCTCCCTTGACCACAGAAATGTCCTCAGCCATAAAGGGGTCTATCTCCGGAGCATGTTCACTGCCCCATTGTTGTCCTTCTTGACGGACTTCGTTGTTCAAAATCATGATACGGTTACTGTGCATACCATGGATCACAGGTTTGGCGATATTGGCACCGGTGGTATAGGTGCTTACACCCGGTAGGTTTTTCAGCGTTTCACCCAAATTTTTGCCCCTGTTTTCATCCAGTAAATCTTTTCCGATACTGGAGATGTTATTCAAGGTATTGACCGCATCCTTATGTCCTATAATCTCTACTCCGTCAATCAAATACTCTTTGGCCTCCAGTCTGATGGTAAGATTGACATTTTGATGAACATTCAAAGGCGATACTTTAGGAGTGTATCCAAGGAATTCTGCAGTTAAAGTAAAATGGCCCTCACAAATATTTTCGATTTTAAAAATTCCATTATTGTTGGTCACTGCGCCCTTATCGAGCTCTTTGACCCAGATATATACGCCTTCCACAGGTTGGTTGCTTTCCTGATCGATCACTTTGCCTCTCACTACAAAGGAGCAATTTTCCTGAGCCTGGAGGTTGGTGACCAAGGTCAATAAAATCAGTAGAAGTAAATGAAGTCTTAAGTTTTCCATTATTGGGGACAAATATAATGAAACAATGTTGCTAAATGCAACGATGTTTCATTAATATTTTGCATTTTCAGCCCTTATGGACAGAAGCAGGGACAGGCTACTGCGATTTCCTACGAATAATCCCATCTAACTTATGTCATAATCTTAGTTCAAGTTTCAAAGACGTCATTCCGAGGCTTGGCGTAGGATTGCGAGAAGGAAGCCGTGGGAATCTCATAATAAGAAGATTGCCACACCCTTTCCTCCCACACTCACCCAAGCACAAAAGGGTTCGCAATGACGCAGCGATCCTATTTCACTGCTTTTAAATCGAACTCGGGTTCATACGTTAGCTATTGTACGTTACTTTTTCCAAGTCTTAGAATCCGGGTTTATTTTCAAATTGATATTGGCACAAGGAAAATTAACAATGCTTGAACCAAGGTACAATTAAGTCTAGAACCACAGAATGCAGCCCTAAGACTGCATTTTGCTTTTATTTTTAAGCATTTCCTAAAACCATTGTGGTTTAAATCAATCGTATTGAGGACTGTCCCCTCCGAAAGCCCTTAGGTTGTAGGTCAGGGTCAACATGAAGAACTGCCTGAGTACTTGCGTTCTTTCATTTTCAATATACACATCGGTAATGTTTCGATTAATGCTGGTGTTTTGATTAAGAAGGTCGAAGACCGTCATTTTCAACTCCAGGTTTTGTGTAGGAGGGAAGCGATAACCAAAGTCGGCATTCATTAACCAAACTGATTGGTCAAACTCTTCGCCCAAGCCCACATAAAACTGATTGTTTACATTGGTGCTCAAGAAGAAACCTCTCCAAAAATTCCAGTAAAGGTCCAGACGGGTGCTTTGGGAATAATAATTGGTGTTGCGGTCTTTTTGTAAAGTGCTTCTTACCACGTTATAGTTAGCTGAAGAGCTGAGGTTGAAGTCAAGCTTTTCACCTACATTACTCGCTATTCCAACCCCTTGCCCCATTCCATAGTTATGATTGGTGTTCAGTTCATTGTTGATCATTCCTGGCTGGTTGGAGTAATTGAATCTTGTGTCCAGGTTAAGGTTACTCTTCATAAAGCCCAAGGGGAAGCCGAAGGAAATACTGGTATTGGCATTCCAGGCATTGTTCAAGTTGACAGGCATCGTAAGCTGGCCACCTTGTCTGAGCAAGACCTCATCCTGGATCAGGGTGTCCTTAGTGGCGATATAAGTGCTTTTGCCAAGAAAGTTTTTGCGCACTCCTGCTGAAAGCCACATAAAGAATGATTTGGAACTTTCCAGGTCAATTTTCCTGACCCTGGTAAAAATCCGATGCTCATACTCCTGTTCCAATTCTGGATTTCCCATGGAAATCTGCAGCGGATTGCTATTATTGATGACATCTTGTAATTGTCTGACCGAAGGTGCGTCTGTCCGGCTCCGGTAACCGAAGCGGATATTGGTGGACTTGTCTGGCTCATAAGTGACATAGAGCCTGGGAACAAAATTCTTGAACGTCCTTTGGGTGTTTTCAAAGCCCGGGAAAAAGCGGTCGCTGTTGAGTTTGGCAATTTCATAGTTAAGCGAGGAATAAATCCTTAGGGTTTCTCCGGCATATTGGTATCCTAAGCTCATTTCCTGTCTCCTGTACCCATTTTCAAATTCATTGCTCAAAGTGCTGTCCCGCTCAAAAACAGCTGATTCCATCTCTCTTTGGGCTACATACTGGATATGGTCCCCTTTATCGTTTCCTATTTCGTATTCCAACCGCAGTTGCGAGTTTTCACCGATTGGCTCGGTATATTCTATCTCGGCTTCATAATCGAACGTAGTGGAAGTATTGTTGGTCCGCTGAATCAGGCTGTCGAGATTTTCCGTTTGGAAATTCCGGTTGGCAGAAAGTAATAGTGCCTCACTTTTATTGTCCCTATAGCCCGTCTCAATGCTGGTGGAGATGGTTCTTCCCGGTTTATTGAATTTGAACCTGTAGGTGAAGTCACTGTCCAGTCTTAAAGCCTCATTGTTTGATTGGGTGGAATTGACGGTTTCACTGATCGGTGTGGTTTGGTCGTAAAGGTTTCGGGCTACCAGTTCCTGGAATGAGTTCCCTTTTTGGTAAGACAGCCTTGGACGCCAGATGATCGCATGCTTTTCAGTAATGTCATACTCCAATTTCATGTTCATACGATGGGTCTGACTATTGTTTTGATCATTTCTTTGCTCATCATAAAACTGTAAGCTGTCACTCGGTAAAATATACTCCCTGGTAGAAGTTCTTCTAAGTGTATTTCTACTGTCATTGAAGAAATAATTCCCTGTGATTTTGGCTTTCCCACCGTCAAATTTATCCGTGAAATTTGTTCCCAAAGCGTTGGTTTTGGTGATTCCGGGTCTTTCTCCCACGGTCAGGTCATCACTGTCCCTTCGTCCCCAGCCCCGGTTGTTGCCTGAGCCAAAGGCTCCTGTAAGATCGTCTGCTGAGAAGTTTTGTTGGTTGATATTGTTACTCAAACCCAGAAGGGAAAGCCGCTGGGGGCCATCAAAGAAATGGACTGCACCTCCGGCAATGTAATTGTCGTCTGTCCCGTAACCGCCAAAAAGTTGGCCGAATTTTCCTCCTCTTTTATCCTTTTTGGTAATGATATTGATCGTTTTGATGGTCTCTCCATCGTCGAATCCCGTTAACCTTGCCTGGTCACTTTTTTGGTCCAGAAACTCGATTCGGTCAATTACCGCTACAGGTAGGTTTTGCATGGCCATGGCCGGATCATCTCCGAAAAAAGGCTCTCCGTCCACCAAAACCCTGCCCACGGTTTCTCCCTGCACTTCGATGGTTCCACCCTGCATTCGTACGCCGGGCATTTTACGGATAAGTTCTCCTGCACTTGCCTGAGAGCGTGTTTTGTAGGCATTGGCGTTAAAAGATACCGTATCGCCTTTTACCTCTCCGGTCATTACCTGCCCCACGACTTCCACTTCATCCAATTGGGTGGCATCTGTTGAAATAAGGATCGTCCCTAGGTCCTTTCCCGAAAAGTTTTTGAATTCTTTGTTTACCGTTTGGTAGCCTATAAAGCTTACTTCCAGTAAGAAGGTGGAGGTTTTTGGTTTACCTATGCTGAACAGTCCCTTCTCATCAGTAAAGGAATTATGGAGCGTCTCACCTTGGCTGTTTTTGATGAAAACATAGGCACCGGGAAGGGTCTCCTCAGAATCTTTGTCCACTACCTTGCCATGAAGCATCTCTTGCGCCCAAAGGTTGTTCTGAAATAAAAAGATAAAAAAAATAAATAAGGATAAGTGTTTCATTGTTCTGATGTTCAGTTGGTTAGTGCAGTTTGCGTTGTGACTTTCATTAATTAGACCCCAAAATTAGATAAAGGTTTACCCTACACTTACTTTATTCTATGAGTGGGGCTAATGCAAGTTGAACGGGGTATTTGGTTGGTAAAAGCCGTAAGGTTTGAGACTGAAAAAAATCGATTGTAAGGCTTTTTTTAATTATTTAAGGCCAAAATGAAGGTTTAAAAAGGAATATGTATATCCGCAAAGACACCAGTAGCTCTAAATTAGCAAACCATCTCTCAC
>NZ_BAAHAP010000158.1:0-7123 GCF_054777495.1 Echinicola sediminis
CGGGCGACTTTTCCTGATTAAATTAATGGTTATAGGCCGCAGAGCCTGTCGAAGTGCCCGTGTTGGTAATGAGGAATCAATTTGCTGTGTTTTTTTATTAACTTTTGGTATGGAACCAGGGTGCATGTGTTTAAAGGATTGGACCTAACCATTATGAAAGGAAAGATATCAGGGGTAGTTGGTGAAAGCGGTTCAGGGAAAAGCACACTCATCTCTTTACTTCAAAACCTTTATCCCTTACAGTCTGGAACTATTCATATTGGAGAATATAATATTCGGTATTTCAAAAACGAGAGCTTAAGGAAATTGGTGTCGGTAGTTCCTCAGAAGATTGATTTATTTAGTGGAAATGTGATTGAAAATATTGCATTGGGAGACTATGCTCCGGATATGCAGAGGATTGTTACAATTTGTAATGAGTTGGGAATGATGCAATTTATTGAAGCACTTCCTAACGGTATGGAGACCTATTTGGGCGAAAATGGAGCCTCTATATCGGGTGGCCAGAAACAACGCATAGCTTTGGCAAGAGCATTGTACAGAGATCCCGAAATTCTGATATTGGATGAGGCTACATCTTCATTAGATCCTGTTTCGGAGGAGTTTGTACAAAAAGCCATTCGTCGACTAGCCAGGAAAGGTAAAACCATCATTTTTATTACTCATCGATTGGCCACTGTTTATGAATTTGATCGATTATATGTATTGGATAAGGGACTTCTGGTTGAAGATGGGAGTCATGCGGAGCTAATGGAATTAGGAGGCCATTATTATCAAATGTTTCAGAAGCAAATGTATATTCCAAATGGAATGCACTAAAATTCATAGAATGATTTAAATCTAACTATCATGAATATTTTTCTACGCATACAAAGAATACAACTGTTAAATAAGCTTATCAGCGAACAGCGAACAGGAACTCCTGAGTCTTTGGCGAAACGCTTGGGCATTAGCAGGGCAAAGCTTTACTTGCTCCTTGAGGAAATGAAAGATATTGGTGTGGAAGTCCATTATTCAAAGAGGACGGCATCGTTCTACTACAGCAATTGTGAGCGGCTTTCTTTCGAATTTTCCTTTAGCGTGATAGATGGAAATGATTGCAAAAATATCGATGGAGGAAAAATGTGGAACTTTATCCCAACGTCCAATTTTTTAGACGGAACATCTTTATCTTAATACTATGATCAGTGATTAGCGGTAAATGCTAGCTAGTTCCGTTGCTTCTACTGAGATTGGGAAACCAGACGCCCGGTAAAGGTTTGGGGTATTTTTAAAAATAAAATAGTTATGAACCAAAACACTATTGAATTATCCGAAAAGGAAATTATTGAGATAAATGGTGGGGTTTGGCCTAATCCCTATAGCTTTTTGCCTGGATATAAAGTAGCCGTGGCCATAAAGGAATTTGCATCTGGCTTCTTTGAAGGGGTTGATGTTGGATACACTCGGTCACCGAAATATGAGAGAAACTAAATAGGAATATCATGAAAATCATAGAATTAGATTCATCAGAGTTAATCAAAATCAATGGAGGAAGTGCCTATAAAACTGGTTATAAGATAGGCTACTGGGTGGGTGCCTTCGCAGCAACAATACGAAATGTTACATTTCTTACTGAAGACATCATTAAAGACACAGGTAAATTATTTGAACAGCTCAAGCCTTAAATCTAAGAGCGAAGGCCAAAGTTTTTTTGGCTTTCGCTCTAATTTCCAAAAATCCGTGCTAAAGAAATATTTCACATACTGTTTTCTTCTTTTCTTATCTGTTTTAGTGTTTTATCAATTTAATCAATTCCTTGTAAGGAAAGGAAAATTGATAGACTTAGGAACTTATGATGATTTATTACTTGCCTCAAACAAGGATTTATGGATTTTTATTTTTTTTATGGTAGTGCTTTTCCCTCTATTGGAGGAGCTATCGTTCCGTCTTGTATTGGTAAAAAAGCCTAAAAGCATTTATTACGGCATGTGTTTTTTTGTTGGATTTATTCCATATGTTATGAATTCCAAATTTCAATGGTTTGATTTGGGTCTATTATATGAAACAGGCTTGTTACTGCTGTTCGTGCTTTTAATGATAATATCTTTCAAAAGATATATGTTAAAATTATTTGAAGTATTTAACAAACTTTCATCGATACAATTGCTAGTTTTAACAAGCCTTTTTTTTGCATTGATTCATTTTGGAAATTTATATACTTCTGAAATGTTGCTATTTTCTTTGGTGCCACTGTTAAAGCACTTTGTATCAGGACTAATTTATGGAACTTTCAGGATAAAATATGGCTTCATTCATGGTTTCCTACTCCATTCAATTAATAATTTAGTAGGTTGTCTGGGAGTGATTTCATCCTATTATAGTTCTTAAGAATAGAATTTTATTGAAATAGTGAGAAATAGAGGCTGAAATTAATCTAACTATCTATTTCTATATTAAGCCAAAAACCAACAGGGTGGGCTAAATAAATTAGACTAACCAACAATTATTTACAGGCTTTATTACTATTCACTTCAAACCAAAAGGTCTTTGTTTTTAACGGTCTTGTGTTTGGTTAATTTAGCTTTTTCCTTTATCAGTTCGTTTTTGTTTACCTCTCTCGCAGGAGATGAAATAGCTAAAATCAGTTACCTGGAAGGGAAAAACCTTAGCTATATTTTCTTGGTGACCGTTATTATCGCTCCTTTGTTAGAAACCTTTGTTTTTCAGTATTTTATTATTGAGGTAGTCCTTTTTATTTTTAAAAAATTCAGTTTCCCTTTCGGCATAAATTGTTCGGTAATCTTCTCTTCGATAATGTTTGGGTTAGCTCATTCCTATAATGTTTACTATGTCCTAAATACCTTTTTGGTAGGAGTACTGTATGCCCTATTTTATCTGATGGCAAGGAAAAGAAGGGATATCAGTGGCTATATTACCGTAACCTCTGTCCATGTCTACAACAATCTTTTTGTCTTTGTAATGATGGACTTGCTAAACTTGTCTACTACTTAGTTTTAGAAAATGCCTGGTTTAGAGAGTATATTGTTTAATCGGTCGCAGACGTTTTTTTCTAAACGGAAAAGTATAGTAGTGTTATTTTTGGCGCTATTGATTTATGGAAATTTAATCGTGGAACCTATCGCCGATTATTATGGGGTGGGTGGTAATACGCCTTGTTTTTTTGATACCGATTGGTATGAATTGGCAGTCCTTCTATTGGTGGCTCCACTATCTGAGGAGCTGATCTTTAGGGGATACTTAAGCGGATATACAAAACACTATCTTTTTATTCTAATCCAAATATTACTTTTTGTCATCCTCCATATTACATGGGTAGTATGGGTTTCTGTATGCTCGGTATTATTGATTGGCTTGTTCTTTAATGAAACTAAAGAAGTTGGAGATGATGATCAGATATCCAAAAGACTTCTTTATTTATCTGCTTTGTTTTCTTCAATACTTTTTTCTCTTGGTCATCTAATGAGTATGACAGGAGATTCAGCTCAAAATAAGATCATCGTCGCATTAATTGCCTTTTTGCCCGGAGGATTGCTTTTTTCTTACGTAAGGTTTAAGGAGGGAATCTTGGCGGCAATAATTGTTCATGCCTTGATCAACCTTGGGGTTGTTAGTTTGAACACGTTGCTGTCGTATTTCTAATCACAGTACACAAAGTTTTTTTGCACATCCTCAGCGAACTCCGTGTCCTCCGTGGTTAAACTTTTAAACCACAGAGAGCGCTGAGGCCACAGAGGGGCTATTGTTTTCTGTGTCTTAGTGAAACCATAGTGCCCTCCGTGGTAAAAAACTGTCTGAGAAAGGAAAAGTTATTAACCCCAAAGAGCACCAAGGTGGCACAGAGATCCCAAAGCTTTTTTTAAAAACCTCAGTGAACTCCGTGTCCTCAGTGGTTAAACTTTTAAACCACAGAGAACGCCGAGGCCCCAGAGGGGGCTATTGTTTTTTGTGTCCTTAGTGAAACCTTGGTGTCCTCTGTGGTAAAAATACTGTCTGAGGAAGGAAAGGTTATTAACCACAAAGTGCGCAAAGGAGAGAAACAGACATCTGGATGTTTTTCTGTCTCCTGTTTTTTATCCAATTGACTTTTTAGTAAATTGGCTTAGTTTTATACCTTTATGGCCTATACAAATGAATGCTTTTTAACTGTTTTTTACCATTTGAAATTACTTAAGACATCACTGTTATTTTCACTTTAATAAATACCAATTTGTATGTATATCCCCAAGCAATCCGAGTTTAAAGCTGCCCTCCACACGTTTTTTGAAATTACCTATGATCCACAGAAGCCTGTTATGGAACTGAAATTGACAAAGGTTTCGGACGAGCGCGATCTGGGTGGTGAGTTTATAGGATATGATATCGTCTTTGAAGGCCCCAAAGACCATGGCGGTTATCTTCAACAAGGCACCTGGTCCATGAATAACGAACAACTTGGTGAAGTTACAATATTCGTGACACCGTTCAGGGAAAAGAAAGACTGTTACCTCTACCAAGCGGTATTCAGTTATGAAATTGAAGAAATGCCTGAAGGTGCATCGACCAATTAAAACCAGAGAAATGAGGATACACTCAGCGACCTACGATAGACCTATGAGAATACCGTCTGTTTTTGGCATCAAAAATTTCATAAAATTACTTCTTCGGCATAAGTTCACCATTCCGAAAATCTGGGTATTACTGGGAGTTTCAAGGTTCCGGGTACTGTTTACCCCTTTTAGCACCATTGCCAAAAAGATAGGACATTTCCAACAAGAAACCCCTTCAAACCCGGTTCCGGAAAATGAATTATTGGTAAGTATCGGCAGCCTGATCCGCTACGTGAGCAGGTTCACTCCTTGGAAAAGCAACTGTTTTGCACAGGCATTGTGTGCCCATCATATCCTAAAATCAAAGAAAATTGACCATACCATTTACTTTGGAGTACAAATGAATGAAACAATGGAAATGAAAGCCCATGCCTGGCTAAGGGCCGGAAGCCTCATTGTGACCGGAGCATCAGGCCGTCAGGCTTTTACCGTTACAGGTAAATTTGCTTTTTATATCGAAAACAACTCATCCGTCCATTAATTTGACGAATGCATAAAACGGTACAAGAATGACAGTCGACTCACTTACACCATCGCAAAAGATCCAACTTAAAGAAGACCTGTTAACAACAAAAATAGGAGATGAAACGGTGCTCATGACCATAGAGAGCGGAAAGTATTTCAGGATCAATAAGGTCGGGACACTTATATGGGAACAGCTAAAATCACCAACAACAGCAGAAGAAATCGCAAAGACTTTGGTGAACAGGTATAAAATCAGCTTTGAAGAGTGCATCGATGACATCTTACCATTTTTGAATGCACTGAACAAGGACAAGCTGCTTGTCCACCCTGCCTAACTACAAAACCGCCAACATTGACTATGAGCTATCACTATCAGGTATACGGTCTAAATATATCCTCCGAACTGGAGTTGCCCGAACTGTTGCCATCCGGTGATCAGGACAAAACGGATGTAAGCATTTTTTTCGGGGACACTCCGGAGGGGCTGGAAAAATGTTTGAAAAAAGGGGTGACCTATGAGGTGGGCCAAAGCGAATTTCTTTTTGAGATCTTTGATGTGGCCCGTTTTTATATTGCTGATGGGAAAAGCATCACCATCCGCCCAAATGAAGGGGGCCGGCCGGATGATATCCGCCTTTTTATCTTGGGGACCTGTTTCGGGGCGATCCTGCACCAACGGCAGGTACTGCCCATTCATGCCAGTGCCATCGAACATCAAGGTGAAGCGGTACTGTTTATGGGGAGTTCGGGTGCAGGAAAATCAACCACTGCTTCGGCCTTTCGGCTTACGGGACATAGTGCCATCACCGATGATGTCTGTCCCATAAAAATAATCGATGGCCTGCCCTATGCGGTCCCCGGATATCCCCAGTCCAAGCTGGGTGAAGACGCCATGGAAAGCCTTGCTATCGATAAATCCCAATATGGCCTGGTAAGGGAAGGCATAGGCAAAAGGGCCGTCAGGTACCGGGAGGGATTTGCTTCTGAGCCGGTCAGGATCAAAGCATGTTATTTGCTGAAAATCGAAAAAAGTGCTGAAGCAACAGAGATGGAAACAATAATAGATAGTGACAGATTTATTGCTTTAAAGAGCAATGTATATCGAAAACATATAGCTGAATCCATGAAACTTCAGTTTCATTTACTCTCTACTATTGGCAGTATAGCCAATAATTGTAAAATAAAAACGGTAAAAAGACCACAAGACAGCTCAATAGATGAAGTAATGGCGGTCATCAAGCAAGATTTGAATAAAGCTAAATGAAACTGACATCTGAACTTGTTTATTTGGCCTCCTACCCTAAATCAGGTAATACCTGGCTGAGAATTTTTTTGGGGCATTTGATGAAGGGAGAAAAACTCAACATCAACAAAATGAATGATTATTCTCAAATAACCTCTTCTCGTACACTTTTTGAAAAAACATCGGATCTCAATTCCTATGAATTAACCGATAATGAAATAGCGTACTATAAACCCTTGGTGATAGAACAATACATAAAAGAGCAAAGCCAAACCATTTTTTTCAAATCTCATGAAGCATATTTAAAGACAAAATTCAACAACTGGCTTTTGCCTCAAAAACCATCCTATAAAACAGTCTATATTGTCAGAAATCCTTTGGATGTATGTGTTTCATATACACACCATGGAGGGATTTCCGATTATGACAAAACCATTAAATACATGTGCGATGGAGCTAAGCCAACTACTGGGACCCATAATCAATTGGCGCATTATATTGGGTCTTGGAGTGAGCACATTGATACCTGGACGAGCAATTTTCCAGCTAAACAGCTTCTGATAGTTCGATACGAGGACATGGTTAATAACCCCTTAGCTACCTTTACACAAATCACACATTTTATTGGTATTAGTTGCTCAAAAGATCAAATAGATCGAGCTATAGCTCTATCAAGTTTTGATAGATTGCAAAAGCTTGAAGAAAAAATATCATTTTCTGAAAAACCTATTAAAGCCAAAAAATTTTTTAGAAGAGGAAAAATCGCATCATGGAAAGAAGAACTAACTACAGAGCAAGTAAAGGAGATTGAAAAAAGTCACTTCAC
>NZ_BAAHAP010000159.1:0-6860 GCF_054777495.1 Echinicola sediminis
GTTTGTCTCAATTTGATTTTGTTCCATTTGCTGTAGGCTAAAAATGAGTGGATCTCGCTCGTCCACTTCGCGAGCTAACTCATTTTCTTAACGCCTCCATCAACTGTCCCAAAACCGAATGCTCCAAAGGCCTTCAGAAGGATTTCTGTCAAGTATTTTGTTCTATTAATGCTACGTGCAAAATCCCGGATAGTCAGATTTTGTTTACTGGCAAAATTGCGGATAACCATCAACCAAAATTCTTTTAAACCGATCAAAAAAAGGCAGAACTCCAAGAAAAGAAGTTACCTCGCGTCGAGAAACATGAACCTGTCTCATAAGTCAAGATTAGAATCTGCTTACCAAATATTCTATGGGTATAGCATTTCTGATCGCTTGCAATTTCGTAATTCAATACATTACTTGGATAAGGTTCTCAATTAAAATCTACGGGTTTTGGCGGCAATTTATATGCTCTATTGACATTTATCCGGCCAAAACATGACCCTTTGCGGAATACCTTTGCCTGGGGCTGCCACCCCAGGCTATTATAAATTTGCCCCTTTGGGGCGAACCCTTTCTCTACTGCCTTCCATGACGACAACGAACTATTATTTGTGTAAGACTCAGAGAAATCTACTTATGAGACAAGCTCATCATTTTTAGCTCATTTTATTTATCTTTAGCCCTCAGAATAAAATCCAAATAGTAGAACAGTATGAACCAAATACGAATTTTAACTATCGCAGCACTAATTATGAGCATGTGTTTCGAAACGCTGGCACAGCAGCAAAAAGTCTCGTTGGAGGCAATTTTCAAAGAAGGGGTGTTTAACCAAAAATCTGTCCATGGCATCAACTGGATGAAGGACGGACAATATTACAGCTCCTTGATCAGGGAAAACGGAAAACCCCAGGTGGTCAAAATGAATGTTTCCACAGGGGAGCAGGAAGCCGTCCTTATCGATGGCAATGAATTGGGGATCAATTTCTCCAGCTATTCTTTCAACAGTGATGAAACCAAAGCCCTTATCGCCACTGAGGTGGAAAGCATTTACCGCAGGTCTTCCAAAGGGATATTTTACGTGGTGGATCTCCAAAGTGGCGAAGCGCAAAAACTGATGGACGGGGAGAAGATCTCTTATGCCACCCTTTCTCCAGACAATACCAAAATCGCTTTTGTCAAGGACAATGACCTTTATTACATCAGCCTGGAGGACAATAAGGTCCACCGGATTACCAAGGATGGAAAATGGAACCATATCATCAATGGTGCCGCCGACTGGGTGTACGAAGAGGAATTTTCCATGGCCCAGGCTTTTGAATGGTCTCCAGACGGTAAAAAGATCGCTTTTATCCGGTTTGACGAGTCAGAAGTCCCCGAATACAACATGCAGGTATGGGGACCGCTTTATCCAAAGGACTATAAGTTCAAATACCCCAAAGCAGGAGATAAAAACGCCGAAGTGAGCATCCGTGTTTTTGACCTGGAAAGCGAAAAAACCAGCATCATGCAGGCAGGCGAAGAAAAAGACATTTATCTTCCGCGCATTTATTGGACCGGCAACAGCAGCACCCTGGCCTTTATCCGCCTGAACAGGCTGCAAAACCAATTGGACCTCTTCCATGCCGATGCCCGGACAGGTGAGAGCAAAGTCATCCTGACCGAGACATCCGAAACTTACGTGGATTTGGATTATAATGACAACCTGCTCTACCTAGCAGATGGAAAAGGCTTCATCAAAACTTCTGAAAAGGACGGTTTCAAACATATCTATCACCATGACATGGACGGAGAGCCCATCAAGCAGATCACTGCTGGAAACTGGGAAGTGACCGAAGTGGTCGGGGTAGATGAAAAAGCCAAAAAGATTTACTATGTAAGTACAGAAAGGTCTCCATTGGAGAGAAACCTGTACGTGATCAAATTCAACGGTAAGGGCAAAAAAGAACTGACCCCCGAAAAAGGAAGCCATGCCATCAACATGAGCCCTGACCACAAATATTATATTGACTATTTCTCCACTGCCAATACTCCGTTGAAGATTACACTGAATGATGCCAAAGGAGAAACCATTAAAGTACTGGAGGACAATGAGGAGTTAAAAGAAAGGCTGAACAATTATGCGCTGAGCGACAAGGAGTTTTTTCAGTTTGCCAGTGTTGACGGCACCATGTTGAACGCTTATATGATCAAGCCGGCGGACTTTGACCAAAACAAGCAATACCCGGTACTCATGTATGTTTACGGCGGTCCTGGTTCACAAAATGTCAAAAACAGCTGGGGAGGCTCCCGGGATTTTTGGCACCACCACCTCGCTGCCGAGGGCTATATCGTGGTATGTGTGGACAACAGGGGCACAGGAGCGAGAGGCCGCGACTTCAAACATGCAACCTATGCACAGCTGGGCAACCTGGAAACCCAGGATCAGATAGCCGGAGCTAAACACCTGGCCGCCTTGCCTTATATAGATGCAGACAGAATCGGTATTTGGGGATGGTCTTACGGGGGCTATATGTCTTCCCTTTCCCTAATGCTCGGCAATGACACTTTCAAAACCGCCATTGCCGTTGCTCCGGTGACCACCTGGAGGTACTATGACACCATTTATACCGAAAGATACCTTCAGACCCCACAGCTCAATGCTTCCGGGTATGACGACTTCAGCCCGATAACCCACGTGGACAAGTTAAAAGGAAACTTGCTGCTGATCCATGGCACGGGAGACGACAATGTGCACTTCCAAAACTCTGTAGACCTGGTCAATGCCCTTGTTGGCGCTGACAAGCAATTTGAGACCTTTTACTACCCTAATAGGAACCATGGAATCTACGGAGGCAACACCACCTGGCACCTGTACAATTTGATGACTGACTTTATTAAGCGTAAACTGTAAAGCGCTTCTATCCAAGTAGCAAAAGCGGTGAGTTCATAAGTTGCTCACCGCTTTTTTCTTTTGGGCTCAGGAAATGGCCATATTGGTTTTTTGGGTGAAAGCAAGTATCTTGATGTTCAACGCCCAAAATAAGCCATGAAAGAAAAACTCAATACTTCCCTTCAGTCCATCAGCTTGATCGCGGTAGTGGGAATGGCGGCGTGGTCTGTTTTCTCCGGAGATATTTCCACCACCAAACTCCTTACCTACCTGATCATATTTCTCGTGATCATCGAGATTTTCAGCCTGATTCTGGTCCGAAAAACCTATCCGGAAAGCCATACCACCTTTAAATCCGGCATCATTGCCTCTTTTTTGATATTACTTGGCATCAAAAGGATGCTGCCTGACTTCTTTGTCCCCCTAACCATTACCGCCTTTGCGATAAACTACCTTTATAACTTTTACACCAACAACAAAAGAAGAAAAGGGAAGTTTAGGAGAAACGGCCAAAGCAAATTTCGCCTCTAAAAAAGCGGAAGATGCTGAAAGCCTAATGGATCGGCACGTTATTTGCCCCTAAAAAGCGCAAAAATCCCTATCATGAAAAAGATACTGTTACTTGCTTTCTTACTTCTTCCCATGCTTTCTTTTTCCCAGAAAAAACTGGAAAAGCTGATCATTGAGCGCCAAAACCTCCATCAGCAGTGGAAAGCATCCGAGTCCCAAAAATCAGGCATTTTCGGAAACCGCACCAAAAAAGACATGATTTCCACCAACGAATGGCTGGAACGCATCATTTTAAAAGACAACCAGATCATGGACGAGCTGGAAATGCTCAAAAACATTGAAACAACAGAAATCAAATACGAAAAGGACGATTACAAGTACATCGCCCAAAAGCAGGAACAGGATATCGGTAAACTGAAGAGGGCCCTGGCTGAAAAGGATGAAGATATATCCTCGGCAAAATCACGCAAAAGGACCTATGAATGGACTACTTTTATCTTCTTTCTATCCACTGCGGTACTTGGATACCTTTATTATCGCTCGAGGTTCAGAAGCTGAGCGCCCTATTTACGTGACAACTGACTAAGCGAGTGTTAATTCAACCTAGGCAAAATCTGTTTTTCTGTATCAAAACTAAAGCATTTTTTCCTTCCCTTATTTAAATAGATTTCCCTATTTTTGCTCCTATGGCAAAAACAGAACAAGTAACTGAAAACGCACAGTTGAAAGATATTATTTCCCATGCCAAGGAGTATGGGTTCGTGTATCCTTCTTCCGAAATATACGATGGACTTCAGGCGGTCTATGATTATGGCGCCTATGGAGTAGAGCTTAAAAATAACCTTAAGCGCCTCTGGTGGGAGTCCATGACCCGCTTAAATGACAATATTGTCGGCATTGACGCTTCTATCTTCATGCATCCGACCACTTGGAAAGCCTCTGGTCACGTGGATAGCTTCAACGATCCGATGATTGACAATAAGGACAGCAAAAAGCGCTACCGTGCTGATGTCCTGATCGAGGAAAAAGCCGCTGCCCTAGAAAAAGAGGGTAAACTTGAGGAGGCCAAATCCCTCCTTGGCGCCATGGGCAAGCTGTTGGAAGCCGAAGACCTCGACGGTGTCCGGGACCTGATCATCAATGAAGAGATCACCTGCCCCATCAGTGGCACAGCCAACTGGACAGATGTCAGACAGTTCAACCTGATGTTTTCCACCCAGGTAGGTTCTGTAGCCGAAGATGCATCCACTATCTATCTGAGACCGGAAACTGCACAGGGGATCTTTGTCAACTTCCTGAATGTACAGAAAACTGCCCGGATGAAAGTCCCCTTTGGCATTGCCCAAATCGGTAAAGCCTTTAGGAATGAGATCGTGGCGCGACAGTTCATTTTCCGTATGAGGGAATTTGAGCAGATGGAGATGCAGTATTTTGTACGCCCCGGAAGCGAACTGGACTGGTACAAAAACTGGGCTGAAACCCGCCTAAAATGGCACAAAGCACTAGGCATCCCTGACGACAAGCTCAGAACACATGACCATGAGAAACTTGCCCACTACGCCAATGCTGCCATGGACATTGAGTTTGAGTTTCCATTTGGTTTCAAGGAAGTAGAGGGTATCCACTCCAGAACTGACTTTGACCTTAAGAGCCATCAGGAATATTCTAAAAAGAAACAGCAATATTTCGACCCTGAGGTCAACCAAAACTACATTCCTTATGTAATCGAAACCTCTATCGGTGCGGACAGGCTTTTCTTGATGACGCTTTGCAACGCTTTTGTTGAGGAAGAAAACGAAGGAAAAAGCAGAACCTACCTGAAATTCCATCCAGCCATTGCTCCGGTAAAAGCAGCCATTCTTCCTTTAACCAAGAAAGATGGCTTGCCTGACAAGGGCAAGGAGATTTTCAACCAGCTAAAATACGATTTCAACATCATCTATGAGGAAGCCGCTTCCATAGGTAAGCGTTACACGCGTCAGGACCTTATAGGAACTCCTTTCTGTATTGCGGTAGACCACCAAACACTCGAGGACAATACGGTAACCATCCGTCATCGAGACACTACTGAGCAGGAACGTGTGCATATCGACGACCTTCACAGCAAACTTACCAAAGCGACCAGCTTTAAAAACATTTTCGAGCAGATTTAAGCTGAACGAAAAATATCCAAAGCATAAAAAGCCCGGTGTAAAATCACCGGGCTTTTGCATTTTGTCCGATCTCCGTTGGAGGAACTTAAGGAGATACCAATACCCTGTAGGACTCGTAAACACTTAAGATATCCTGTACGTAGGACACTGCCAGATGCCCCTTGGCGTAACCACTGCGCACAACCGGATCCCGATAAAACTCTGGCTGGGATTTCCTTTGCAGATAATAGGCCACACTCTTCCACTGTCGTGTGTCGCGCCCAAACTTCAAGGCCAGCCTCCAAGCATCATTGACATGGCCATGCCCAATATTGTAAGAAGCCAAAATAAACTTGATCCTTTCATTGGTCTCGGGCACCCGTTCCAACCAAAATTTATCCAGGTACTTTAAATAATTCACCCCTCCCAACAGACTCTGCAGCGGGTCATTGGGATTTTCTACCCCAAAACGCTCCAGGGTAACAGGCATTAACTGCAACAATCCCTTTGCCCCGGCATAACTGGTGGCGACCGTATCAAACCTGGATTCCTTGTAGACAAGAGAGGCCAACAGCCTCCAATCCCAACCGATCTGTTCTGCCCCTTTTTTAATAATATTATCGTAAACAGAAATCCTGTCTCCTGAAATGGATGAAAAAGGGCTTTTATTTCTAAAATAACTGTTCTTTTTGTTCAAAAAGTACTTCCCGTATAAAATGGCAAAATAAGTAGAACTTTTCCCCTTCTCTATCCAGCTATTAAGTTCATGGAGGAGATCTGGAGAGTTTTTCCGAACCGCCCAAGCGACTTCAGCAGGGGGACTGACCTCCATGCTGATATCGATATCACTGTAATAAGTGGAATTCACCAAGGCAACGTCCATATCCACTATGGTGTACTCAATGTTCTCCATCACTACGTCTTCCACTAGCCCGTCGGAGTTTTTATCCACTTCCACTATATCCATCTTCACTTGAAGACTGTCAGCCAACTGCTGTAGCTGTCGCCGGTAAACTGTTCCCTTTCTCACATGCACCGTCTTCCCATCGAGCTCGGTAATTTCCCGGAGCAAAGGTCGCTCCCTGGGCTGAACAAGTACAGAAGAAAGGGAATTCAGCGGCGCTGTAAATGCCCCGTACTTCCTTCTTTCCTCATTGGAAAACAAATTGATGGCAATGATATCCGCCTTCCCTTCATTGAGCAATTGATAAGCCCTCACAATATCGGCATCCACGATCAGACGGAGCTGCACCCCTAACCTCCTGGCAAAGTTTCGTAATAACTCAAACTCATACCCCATCCTCCTACCGCGATAGATATAATAGCTGGTCGAGGAATTGTCCACGACAGCCCGGATAAAGCCC
>NZ_BAAHAP010000160.1:0-6753 GCF_054777495.1 Echinicola sediminis
GTGAAGGAATTGAAAACTATCCCTGAAGAAATCAGGGATGGTCTGGGAATACCTCTCAAGGCCATGTATGAAACCAAGAATAAGCATATTGTCCTGGCGGAAAAAGAGCAACATATTCTAGAAATGCAGCCTGATTTTTCCCGTTTGCGGGACAGTAAGCTTTTTGGATATGCAGTTACGGCTATCGGAGACGAGGTGGATTTTGTGAGCAGGACCTTGGTGCCTCATACGCAGAGTTTGGAAGATTTTGCCACGGGCTCATCTCATGCGATGCTGGTGCCTTTTTGGGCGAACAGATTGGGAAAAAATAACTTTAAGGCTTTACAGTTGAGTTCCAGAGGAGGTGAATTTCAGTGTGAACTTCAGGACGGGACTGTCACATTGAGCGGAGAATACAGGCTTGAGAAAGAAGGGGAACTTTTGTGGTAGTTTTTAAACAGCTGGGAGAACTTTTTTACAGTCTAAGAGCGTTGGTTTTAGTTTAATGAATTGTTGTTTTTGTTATATTTTTTTAACGATTAGGTTTCATTGTTAAGTCGCTGTGGTTTTTTGTCAGGTGGTATGGTTATTGTTTAATTAATTAATAACAAGGGAAATAGACGCTATTTCCTTATATTTTGTTTAAATTATAACAAGATTAAGACGTCAATAAGTCTTTGTTTGAGTATTTGAAAAGTACAATTTTGTTCACAAAAACACCTTGCTATTATGTCCAACCGAAAAGTTCTCATCAAATATGGGGGGAATGCAATGGTCAATCAATCTCTTAAAGAAAACATCGCCAAGAAAGTTAAGGTGCTCTATGATGAAGGGATACAGGTGATTCTTGTTCATGGTGGAGGCCCCTTTATCAATAAGGCCCTGAAGGCAGCAGGAATTGATGCTTCATTTTATGATGGGCAGCGCCATACTTCCAGAGAGGCACTTTTTTACATTGAAAAAACCTTAAAGGGAGAAGTGAACAGTTCTTTGGTGAGTGCCCTCAACAAGGCGGGATTGACGGCCATAGGGCTCTCAGGTAAGGATGGGCAGTGTGTAACAGCGGCGAAGCGTTGGCACAAAGGGACGGATGCTGAAGGCAATTCCATAAAAGTCGATTTAGGACAGGTTGGGGATGTGAAAAAGGTCAATGTCAGGCTGTTACATTTGCTGATGGACAGGGGATATACCCCGGTGATGACATGTATTGCCTCAGATACTTTTGGGAATGATTTTAACATCAATGCGGATATTTTTGCGGGAAAAGTTGCCGCTGCACTAAGAGTGGATGATTATATTGTTTTGACCGATGTAGACGGACTTTTTCAGCATTACCCGGATCCCTCATCTATTATTCATGACCTCAAGGTAAGCGAATTGCCTCAATATTATCCCAATGTAATTAATGGAGGCATGATTCCTAAAATGGAATCCTGTTCAGATGCGCTGAAAGGAGGAGTGAAAAGGGCCGTTCTGCTGAACGGTACAGAGCCTGAACAAATACAGTCCTATGTATTGGAACAAGAGAAAATCGGAACCACAATAACCAAATGATTTATGATGAAAATCAGTAATGAAATTTTACAGCAAATCGACCAACGGCATTACCTGCCCACTTTTAAGCGGTTCCCAATCGCCTTTGTGAAAGGAAGAGGCAGCCGGGTTTGGGATGCCAATGGAAAGGAGTACATCGATATGCTGGCAGGCATAGCGGTAAACAATGTCGGCCATTGCCATCCTAAGGTGGTCAAAGCCATTCAGGAACAAGCTGCAGAACTGATGCACATATCCAACTTTTTTGTCAGTCCATCTCAAGTAGCCCTGAGTGAATTACTGGTCAGGATCAGTGGTATGGACCAAGTCTTTCTTACCAACAGTGGTGCTGAATCAGTGGAAGGAGCATTTAAAATTGCCCGTAAGTATGCGCACAAGAAAGGCAGGGGTGGGAAAATTATTGCCATGAAAAACTGTTTCCATGGCCGTACCCTGGCGACCATTGCCACTGGTCAGGCCAAGCACAAAAAGGGATTTGCCCCCATTCCTTCGGGGTTCTCCCAAGTTCCTTTTAATGATCTGGAAGCCGTAAAAAGTGCGTTGAAAAATGATGTGGCTGCTGTGATTTTAGAACCGATCCAAGGGGAAGGGGGGATTCATCCAGCAGAAAAAGGTTACCTCAAAGCCTTAAGGAAACTTTGTGATGAACAGGATGTCTTATTGATTTTTGACGAGATCCAATGCGGTATTGGCAGGACCGGAAAGTGGTTTGCGAAAGACCATTATGGAGTCCGGCCTGATATCATGACTTTGGCCAAAGGATTGGGAGGGGGCATGCCCATTGGGGCTTTTTTATGCCATCAAAAGGTGAGTGATGCCATTGACTATGGGGATCATGGAACCACTTTTGGGGGCAATCCCTTGGCTTCTTCAGCCGCGATCGCCACGCTGAAGGTAATCATGGAGGAGCAGCTCTGTAAAGCTGCCGAGGAGAAAGGGAAATGGTTGGTCAAATCATTTAAAAGCCTGCAGAAGCAATTTCCGGAGATCGTTGAGATCAGGGGCATGGGATTGATGCTGGGGATTCAAATGAATAAGCCCGCTGCGCCCATGGTGAAACGCCTTCTTGAGGAAGGGGTAATCGCCAATGCAACTGCAGAAAAGGTTTTACGTCTGGTGCCCCCGTTGAACATTCCCCAGCAGGATTTACAAAAGGTATTGGTTTTGGTTGAACAAGTTTTATCAGAGAAAGCATAAGGTATGACCGTTTCCAAATTCAAAGCCGCTATCGTAGGAGCATCTGGTTATACAGGTTCAGAATTGGCGAGGATTCTTCTCCGTCATCCTGAAGTGGAAATCAAAATGATCACCTCCGAAAGCCATATAGGAAAAAGCTTCAGTACACTTCATCCTCAGTTTTACGGAGAGCTGGATCAGCCGCTTTCCTCCGCAAAGGAGGTTGATCCTGATGAATTTGACATTGTTTTTTTGGCTTTGCCCCATGGGGTTTCGATGAATTACCTTGAGCAATGGAGGCAGAAAAAGTGCCGTTTCGTAGATCTCTCCGGAGATTTCAGGTTGTCAGGTCCAGAAGTGTATGAAACTTGGTATGGTACTCCCCATACTTTTTCAGATGCCTTTAGTAAGGCGGTATACGGCCTTCCTGAATTGAATGAAGAGGATATTCGAGCTTGTCAGATTCTGGCCAATCCCGGATGTTATCCTACGGCTTCCATACTGAGTTTGGCCCCATTGTTTGATGCAGGTTTGATAGTAAATGGATCGGTGATCATTGATGCTAAATCAGGCATTACCGGTGCGGGCATCAAGCCGAGTGCTACTACGCACTTTTCTAATGTAAACGACAATTTTAAAGCCTATGGAATCAGTAACCACCGTCATACAATAGAAATAGAGGAGCAATTGGGCAAATTAAATGGTACGGTCACTCCTGTGCAGTTTACTCCCCATCTGCTTCCTGTGGACAGGGGGATATTGGTGACGGCCTATGCCCAAGTTAAAGGTGGGATGAACCAGCGTAACTTGACCGATAACTATAAACAGTTTTATCAAAACAAGCCATTTGTACGGTTAAGGAATGAAGTGCCCAGCTTAAAGGATGTTCGAGGAAGTAATTTCTGTGATGTTTACCCGGTTTGGGACAGCAGAACCAATCGGGTGATTGTCCTTTCTGCTATTGATAATTTGGTCAAGGGAGCGGCCGGGCAGGCAGTCCACAATATGAATTTGATGTTGGATTTACCAGAGATTTCAGGTTTACAACAATTACCATTGCAACCATAAAACGATGATAAAAAATATTACAAACGTAAGAGGAATCAAATGTTGGGGTGCGCATACAGGTGTAAAATCCATGAGAAGGGATTTGGCCTTGATTTATTCAGAGGTGCCTGCAGCTGCTGCAGCGACCTTTACCCAAAACAAAGTACAGGCCGAGCCCATCAAGCTCACCAAAAAACATTTGGCAAATAACCGTGCACAGGTCATTGTATGCAATGCAGGAAATGCCAATGCCTGTACGGGAGAACAAGGGAGATTGGGTGCTGAGGCAATGGCTCAGGTGACAGCAGAAAGTCTCGATGTGCCTTTAGAAGATGTCATAGTAGCCTCTACTGGATTGATAGGAGAAAAATTTCCTACCGATGATGTGGTGGAAGGTATCCGAGAAAACTTCCATAAACTGAGCAACAATACCAAAGCAGGGTCGTTTGTTGCCAATGCCATTCTTACTACGGATACCTTTGCCAAGGAAGGTTTTGAAAGTTTTGAATATGGGGATTATGAAGTCAATATAGGAGGGGTGGCTAAAGGGTCCGGGATGATCCATCCGAATATGGCAACCATGCTGGCGTTTGTGGTAACGGACTTTAATATTGATGAGAAGTTGCTGCAAAAAGCCCTTCATTACTGTGTAGAAAGGACCTTCAATATGATCACGGTGGACGGCGATACTTCTACCAACGATATGGTGGCGGTTTTGGCCAACGGTTTGGCAGGAAATGATAAAGTGAGCTCTGAGGAAGATCCTATATACTTGCTGTTTAGGGAGCGGCTTTGTGAATTGCTTACCCATTTGGCCAAGCTAATTGTTTCTGATGGGGAAGGAGCCAGCAAGTTTATCGAGTATAGGGTCACCAAAGCCCGGTCAGAAGGGATTGCCAGAAAGCTGGTACGGGCTATATCCGATTCCTGTTTGGTCAAGACGGCCATGTTTGGCAGGGATCCCAACTGGGGTAGGATTGTGGCGGCCTGCGGTAATGCGGGTGTTCCTTTTAATTATAAGAAATGTAATCTTTATATTGGCGATCTGGATAATATGGTCAAGGTATTGGAAAAAGGAAGTCCGGTGGAGTTTGAAAAAAATTATATGAAGAAACTTTTGCGGGAGTCCAATATCAGGGTTCATCTTGAACTGAATACCGGGAGCCATTCAGGAATAGGTTGGGGTAGTGACCTGACCACGGACTATGTGCTTTTTAATTCGGTTTATACAACTTGAGAGACACTAGATAATAGATAGAAGACCAAACACAAAAGGCCAAAACATTTAAGTTGTTGGCCTTTTGTGTGTTATGACTTAAGCGTCTTTCTTTTCTTTTTCCAGTTTTTTGACCTCTTCCTCGGTCACCATCTTTTTGGATTTGTTTCCCCAGTTGTTGAGGATGTAATTCATGACATCGGCCACCTCGTCATCATAAAGTCCGAGATTTGCCATGGTATTATTGTAAGTTTTGCCGTTGACTTTGATTTCTCCATTAAGCCCAAACTTGACTGCCCTGATACTTTCTTCACGGTTTTTGAGGAGAAAATCAGCCTTGGCCAGGGGAGGGAATGTTCCCTCTACTCCCTCACCTTTGGCCATATGACAGGTGATACAGTAATCATTGTAAACTTCTTTTCCTCTCTTGATACTGGCCTGTAAGGCCTCGTCCTGGTCGCTAAAGGTATAAGCAGTCCAGCCCAAATAGGAGAACATCAGGCTGGTCAATAATCCGATTTTAAGCATATTTAATTATTAGGGATGATTTTGACAATTCCTTTTCCTTCTATTCCGGCATAGATATGATTATCAGGGCCTATTTTGACATTTCGCAATCTGCCCAGCCCATCCAATAGTTTTTCTCTTTTCGTGACTTTCTTTCCATTAAGCGACAGCATCTCCAAGTATTGGAACTTCAGTGAGCCTACCAGAATATTTCCATTCCACTCGGGATAAACCTCACCGGGGACTACGGCAAAGCCACTTGGAGCAATGGAAGGCACCCAATAATAGAGCGGCTGCTCCATGCCTGGTTTGCTGGTTTCCTCTGTAAGGATGGAATTGTCATAATTGATTCCATAAGAAATCAATGGCCAACCGAAATTCGCTCCTTTTTTTACCACGTTGATTTCATCTCCTCCCTGTGGCCCATGCTCATTTACCCAGATTTCATTGTATTCAGGATGGAATAACATGCCTTGTGGATTTCTGTGACCATAAGAATAAACGGCTTTTTTAGCGTCCTGGTCATTATAAAACGGATTGTCCTCTGGGATGGTGCCGTCATCGTTTAGGCGGTAAACTTTTCCTCCGTCGAGGCCAATGTTTTGAGGATTGGTATCCCTGTCGCCACGGTCTCCCATGGAGAAGTAAAGATAGCCTTCGTTGTCAAAAGCCATTCTCGATCCAAAGTGCTGACCTTTTCTGGAATTGGGAGAGGCTTTGTAAAGCACTTCATGATCGGTTAAACTACTGCCGTCAAATTTCGCCCGCATTACGGCCGTATTTGCTCCTTCTCCCTCGCCTTCTTCAGAAGAATAGGTGAAGTAAACCCAGTGATTGTTTTCAAAGTCAGGGTGTAAGATGATATCCAATAGTCCTCCCTGGCCCCTGGAGCTTACCTCAGGCGCTCCAGCTACCGTCTTTTTTTCACCTCCTTTGGCATAAATCAACTCCCCCTCTTTTTCGGTGATTAGGATACCTCCATCAGGTAAAAAGGCCATGCCCCAAGGGTTGTTAAGGTCGGCCACCACGGTTTCCACGGTATAGTTTTTTGGATCATCAGCAATCGGAGGGATGTTTTCCGAAATGCCAGGTCTATCTTCTTGTGCACAGGAGATATGGGCTCCCAATACCAGAAGAAATCCGGGAATAAGGTATTTGTAATTCATAGCAAACTTGGTTATAGATTGGTTTTAATAGGTTTAATTATTTCATAAATATAATCAATAACTAAAGGATTTGTTTTTGATTACCCTATCAATAACAAAAAATACACC
>NZ_BAAHAP010000161.1:0-6674 GCF_054777495.1 Echinicola sediminis
GTGTATTTAGGTAATAAGAATGAAACTTCAGCTTTCCTGTAAAATATGATCTGCAGATCTTATCCATCCATTGGGCCGGTTTACCAGCCATGGATCAAAAGTAGAAAGAAAGAATTAAAGCCGATTGAAGGAGAAAACTCTTGAAATGCTACTCAGGCAGTTATATTGCCAATGATAACTAATCGGATAAAAATGCTGATCTGTTGACTGGCTATTTTTATCTGCATCAGCAAAGGTATTAAAAGATATTGTATTACAATTATTTACCTATATAAATAAATATCCCCTCAAAGCATTTGTTTCCCCTTTTTTACAAAAAGAAGCCATAAAAAAAAGTTTAGCAGAAAGTCCCATTACACTCTCAAAGAACTAATCTAGGGCATCAAATATCTCCCGTTGGTGGAGAGATAAAATCGGTTTAAAGCTTTCTTTATCACTGATTACAAGATCGCTTTCTATCGGATCGATAAACGGTAAATGTTTTCTGGTGAATTTGCTGATGCACTCCCCATAACTTTTTGTTCTTCCTTTTACCAGTTCCACTTTGGGGATAGTCTTTAGTAGTTGACAAAAGAAGCCAACGGCTGCATCATGATGCGGCCGTTGTGCATCATACCAAATTTTAAACTCTTATATTTTCTTATCGATCCTCTTCATTGGACATCATTCATTAAGACAAGCCTAATTAATATAATCTCCATGAAGCTTAAAAATATCATCCTCATCAAGTTAATTAATCTGACTATCCGGGATTTTGCACGTAGCATTAATAGAACAAAATACTTGACAGAAATCCTTCTGAAGGCCTTTGGAGCATTCGGTTTTGGGACAGTTGATGGAGGCGTTGAGAAAATGAGTTAGCTCGCGAAGTGGACGAGCGAGATCCACTCATTTTTAGCCTACAGCAAATGGCACAAAATCAAATTGAGACAAACTGATCGTATTCGAAAACGAATTCACTCAATTTGAAGAAGGCTCCGTGGCCTAGATTTTTGGTTCTTTTCATCAATGGAAAAGAACAGAAAACAATAAGACCTTATAAGATTTGGTTACGTGCAACATTGCGTATACACATATTAATTAATAATCCTTTTTCCCATTTCTACACACGGATAAACCAATCCAATAGTACATTTAATCAAACTCTGATCACAATTTGCCTTCAGTTTTTTATACCGGTTCCCTCTAATAAGCTCCCTATTAATATCCCACTTGAGTTAATCAGAACTCCCTCCACTGAAAATCATTGGCTGCTGTCCCAACCTACCGCCACCTCCTTTGAAAGCTCGATTACATTCTTCAAAACCGTCCTATTATCATTTTTCCTCCAATTGACGAAGAGCTGGACCTCATCGGGTAAATTGATAAACCTGACATTGGCCCGTGCGGCAAATTTAAAACTATGCGGAAGGATGGATATGCCCAGCCCCTTGGCCACCAAGTTCAGGATCATCCCTCCAAAATCCGATTCGATATGGATGTTGGGCTCAAAATTGTATTTATGGAACATTCCCCTCAGCAGGGAAGCAAAATAGGTGGAATGGTGCAGGCCGGATAGGATAAACTTCTCGTTTTTCAATTCCTCCAAACCATGGAAATTTTTCTCATTTAGCCAATGTCTTTCCGGAACGACCAGGCATACCCGCTCAGAGAATAATGGAATCGTAGAAATACCCATGTTCCGGATCTTGTCCCTGCTCAGGGCCATATCCACCTGATAATCCAAGAGTAATTTTTCCTGGCTGATATCCACGGGCTCCATGAGTTCTACCTTCAACTCGGGCATCCTTTCGGAAAGCTTTTCCAGCAAGGAGGGCAAAAACACATAGGCAATCGATCCGGGATAGCTTATACTGACCTTTCCGGACTTCCCCTCCCCTATGGTCTTGGCATGCTGGTGGGTACGGTCTATCTCATCGATCAGGTACTCCCAACGTTCCTTAAAAAACACTCCCGCCTCGGTAAGCTTTACATTTCTCTTATTCCTTTCAAAAAGCTTTGTCCCGACCTCTTCTTCCAAGGATTGGATTTTTCGGCTCAGGGAAGATTGGGTAATATAAACCTGCTCAGCTGTCCTCCAAAAATGGAGCTCTTTGGCAAGCACAAGAAAGTAGCGAATCTGTTGCAGTTCCATTGATTCAATATTTGCATTAATCCATCTAAAATTAACATTTTAAATAAAAAATAACTGCATTTTATTTGCAATAAATATAGAATATGAATTAAAGTTAAAATTATGGGAATCATCAACTATCCTACTTTCGTCGCCACGGCCACCTTTTTCATCATGACCCCGGGCATTGACACCATGTTTGTCTTAAACAAATCCATTGGTGAGGGAAGGCGGTCAGGCATCTACTCTACTTTGGGGATCAATGCTGGGATTATTCTCCACACCTTTTTTGCCGCTGTGGGCCTTTCCAGCTTGGTGGCCCAGTATGCCCTGGCCTTCGAAATGATCAAATATTTGGGCGCGGCCTATATCATCTATCTGGGATTTGTAAACATCCTCTCTCGTAAACCAGTGATTAACCTGAAGGAAAAAGCAGCAATAAACAGCTCAAACAACAACAGCTTTCTATCAGGGCTGATCACCAACACCCTTAACCCCAAAGTTGCCCTGTTCTTTCTGGCTTTATTTCCACAGTTTATCGGGAAAGAAAACCTGGGAAGCCCGGTGCCCTTTTTGCAGCTGGGATTGACTTATGCCCTGATAGGCTGTATCTTGTATGGCCTGCTGACCTTATTTGCCGGGACATTTTCTGCCCGATTCAAAGAACACCCCAAAGCAGACCACTGGCTGAAGCGCTTTTCAGGGGTGGTATTCATCCTGATGGGGCTACAATTGGCCTCGGCAAATAAATAATTCTATTAAAACAAATGACCATGTGCTCCATAAAGCAGTCTTCTAAATGAAGTACCGAAGGGCCCAGCTCCTGCCTGCCTCCAGCGGGCAGGTTTCTTTTATTTCAGGCTTACCCAAAATGCAGGCAAATCCGTCTGAACCATATTGGCTCCTAAGCTGAGCCAGTCCTTTTGGCTATGGACATCCACATGGGACTTGAGGGCTTCATCGCGCTCTCCAAGACTGTTGATCCATACCCTCATTCCATATGTTCTTGCCAATGTTATAGTCTTTGGAGAATAAAAACTGGGGTCGATATGAATGGCTACAGGATCCAGTTTTCTGTGGGCCTTTTTAATGTGCTTAGGCTTATAGGCCCTGGGCATTAGCATGGCCTCGGGAATCCGGGATTTGATCTTGCGAAGGACATTCCAGTCAGCATCATAAAAAATGACCTGATCTACCATCCCAAGGGCCTCTACCACCTCAAGTACTTGCTCTACCTGGTCCGTTTTCATGTCCATATCCACCATGATTTTTCCTTTACAAAGCATCAACGCCTCCCTTAAGCTTGGAACTTTCAGATGGGTTTCCTCTCCATTTTTTAATAAGTACAGGCCCTGGACCGTTTCAAAATCCAAGTCCTCTACATGTCCTTTTCCATTGGTGGTTCTGTCCACCGTTCCATCGTGCATGATCACCGGTACGCCGTCAGCGGTGACCCGGATGTCAAGTTCTACCATATCAACCCCTAAATCAATCGCCTCCTGAATCGCCGGAAGACTGTTTTCCGGGTGATGCTCATGGGCTGCCCTATGGGCAATAATCATCAGCTCCTGTGTTTTTAGGAAACGGTCTTGGATTCCTTCTACCTGGCCCTGACTGAAATGGACAATCAGAAGGGTGCAAAAAGTAAGTAGAATACGCTTGGTGCTAAAGGACTTTTTCATTGGTCTTGGATTTGAATTCTTTCTTCCGTAGAAGGTATTTGGTTCACTAAGGTGTTTTCTCCGCTGGCGTTTTTTTCCAGTGTAAAGGCATCATAAAGTTCCCCATTGGCGGTCATGGCCTTAAAAGACAATTGGTCTCCATCCACTTGGATCCACTGGAAAAACTGGGTGTAATAGGCCCTGCGGTCCATCCAGGGATCGTCGGCGATATCATACATTTTGGGACCACTGACAGAGACCACGTACATGGGACCAATCCCTAATTTGTCTACTCCGTTTACATTACGTACCCTCCCCCTGGCATAGGCATGGTCATGCCCCTGAAGGACCAGATCCACATCAAATTCTTCCAATATGGGTTGGATAAAGGCTTTCATGTCCTCATTGTTACGGTTTGGTTTGGTAGAAAATATGGGATAGTGAAAGGTCACCATGGTCCATTTTTTGGGGTTTTCGGACAGCACCTTCCTGAGCCATTCCACCTGGGCCATCCTCTTTTCAGGAATCTCATCAATCTGCTCCGCATCCAGTGAGATCACTTTCAAATCGGGATAGTTGATCTCATAAACCATTTCCTCCAGTCCCTCTGGGCCGTTTTTAGGCAGATTGAACTGGGGCTGCCAATGTTTGGAAAGAAAAACCCCTTTGGCATATTCATGGTTTCCGGGCGTCATCATGACTGGGACAGAGGCATGAATGAAATTCCCGGCTTCAAACCATCCTCCCCATTCATAGTCAGCATCTTCATGGTTGATAAGGTCCCCTGCAAAAAGCATAAAATCCACTTTGGGGAACTGAAAATAAGCTTCCCGGATCACCCTGCTCCAAAGGGAAGAAACATCATTTTGGGCATCGCCAAAATAGATTAAACTCACGGGCCCCTTGGCTTCAGGCATTTTGAACTGAAACCACTCACTCCAGGCTGCCTCATCCCCCACCCGGTAAACGTAGTGCTGACCAGGCTCCAGACCTTCCAGATCTGCCTCATGATAATGGGCCTCTATTAAGGGTTCATCGTCTTCCTGGGTGCTCAAAAAGCTCGTTTTTGCCAATAACCTTGTGGTTTTCTTTTGGAATTCGGGTCCAGGGGTGGCCAAGGCATATTCGAGATAGGACCGGTCCTGACTGGTAGAAGTTCTCCAGTTGATCCCCACTTCCTGTAGGGGATTTTCAGAAAGGTTGAGGATAATTCTGTCAGGCTTGGAAGAAGGCATCAAATGAGCTTTGACCACTGTTTGTACAGTGTCCTTACGGGGTCCTACAGTCCGGGCATAGCCACTTGAAGCAATCATTTGAACAATAATAATCAAACAACTGATTGTCTTTATTTTACAAAATTTCATAAGTCGATTTACGCTTGGTTTTTGAAGGTTTTTCCTTAATTTTAACTGTCGGTATTTTTTTAATTCTTGTACAGTTATATGACTTCCAGCCTATTCGTATGGGCTATTGTTCCATGTTAATTTTATATGAATATGTATCCAAATCCATTGAAACTGCTGGCGGTGATGATCGCGGCGTTTTTTTTCTCCAGTGCCCATGGCCAGCAAAGCAGCTTGGCCCTCGAGAATTACCTGAAGTCCAGCGATTCCGATTATCAAGTTGAATTGGTCGAAAAGGTCCAGGGCAATGCCCTTACCCAATATGAACTAATGCTGACTTCCCAAAAATGGAAAGGCTTAACCTGGAAGCACCGTCTGGTCCTTCTCGCCCCTGAACACATCGAGTTTGAACAAGCCATGTTGTACATTGGCGGGGGAACACTCAAAAACGGGGAACCCCAACGCCGAGACCGGGACAATCAGGTCATAAAAAACCTGGAAAGGCTGGCCATTGAAAACCGGGCGCTCGTTGCCGCCGTCTTTCAAATCCCCAATCAACCCATTTTTGACGGAAAAGTAGAAGATGAGATTATCTCCTATACCCTTCATCAGTACCAGGAAACCGGAGATGAAACCTGGCCTCTGCTATTTCCCATGGTAAAATCAGCCCAAAAAGCCATGGATGCCGTAGTGGACTTTGCCCAAGAGCACTTGAATACACCTATCCAACACTTTCTGCTGACGGGACTTTCCAAACGGGGATGGACCACCTGGCTGACAGGATCCCAAGACCCGCGGGTAAATGCCATCGCTCCCATGGTCATCGATGTGCTGAACATGCCTGTAAGCCTGCAATACCAAATAGCCATGTGGCAGGATTACAGTCCTGAAATCCAAGATTATGTGGACCTGGGCATCCCACAGCAATCCAACACCCCTGCCGGCAAGGCCACCATCACTATGGTAGATCCTTTCTCTTACAGGGAACAGCTCAGCATGCCTAAAATGGTCTTTATCGGTACCAATGACCCCTATTGGCCAATAGATGCCGCCAAAAATTATTGGAATCAGTTGTCCGGTGACAATGAGCTGGTCTATATCCCCAATGTAGCACACGGTTTGGGCGATGGACAAATAGCACTTCAAAACCTGAGTGCCTTTTTTGAATACCAGTGTCTACAAAAATCCCTTCCGGATATTGGAATGGAAATCAATGAACGCCATCAGGGCAAATTGGAAATCAAGCCGACCAGCTCCGGGCAATCTCCAGATTATATTGAGTTGTGGATCGCCTCATCCAAGGAAGACAAGGACTTCAGGGATGAAAAATGGCGGTCTTTTCCCATTAAGGACCTTAGCTATGAGGTAAAGCTGCCCCAAAGGGGACAAAAAGCCCTGTACCTGGCATTTCATTTTACCAGCCCACAGGGAAAATCCTATTATATTTCCAGCAGAATGCTTAGAATTGACGCGCAGGGTATAGTCCCATAATAGAGTAATACGATTATCCGGAATTACACCAGTAAATTTATTTCTCACAGATTCCACAGAATTTCA
>NZ_BAAHAP010000162.1:0-6642 GCF_054777495.1 Echinicola sediminis
GTGGAAAAGAAAATAAGGCTAGGGTATGGGGCTTTTGCTTTGAAACCTATTGCCAAAACTCTAAGTGAAACCTTAAAGATTGTTAGGGAAGCCCAAAAGCATCATATTCCATGTTTTTGTGCCGATTTGACGGTAAATCCAGTATTGATAGATTGGAATAAAATGGTCGCAGCTTCACTACCTGCTTTCCCGAGATTAGGAATGGCTATGATGGAGACGAACGGTGACGTGAATTATGAGAACTGGCAGATTATGAAAGACAGACATCCTTTTGCAGGAGCCAATTGGACTAAGGTAACCAAGGGGGTATTTGAACTTGATGATCAATTCTATCACGTTTCAGGAGGGATGTTTACTGCTTCCTCCTATTATGAGCAACTGGCTTCAGGGAAGTTTAAGTAGGGAATAATTTATAATGAAATTAAATATGAACAGAAGAGATGCCCTTGCCAGGGTAGCATTGATTATGGGAGGAACTGTAGTTGGTGCAAACTTATTTTTATCAGGATGTAGCCGAGAGGCTGCAAAAAATATAGAAAGTCTTTTCTCTCCGGATGTAATAGATCTTTTAGGAGATGTAGCAGACACTATTCTTCCACCAACAAGTAGTCCCGGTGCAAAGGAAGCTGGCGTCGGTGAATTTATTCCTGTCATGGTTCGAGATTGTTATTCCCAAATAGATCAACAAAGTATGGTGGAAGGCATCGGGAAATTGGAAAATTCAGCTAAATCTAAATATAATCGAATTTTCCAAGACTTGACTAAAGCTGAACGTACTGAGTTATTGACTGAAATAGATAAGGAGTCTATGTATCATCAGAAAAATAAAGGTGAGGAAGAGCCTGTACATTACTTTTATTTGATCAAACAAATTACCCTGCTTGGTTATTTTACTTCAGAACTAGGAGCTACTAAAGCACTTCGCTATGTCGCAATACCAGGAGAATATATAGGGGACTATCCTTATAAAGAGGGGGACAAGGCTTGGGCTTGAATTGACGTAAAAGCCAAATTTCAAACATACCAAAAATCAAATAATTCCTTAAAATGAATTCAGGAGAAGAAAATATATATGATGTAATCGTTGTTGGCTCAGGCATCAGTGGGGGCTGGGCAGCCAAGGAATTTACCGAAAAGGGCTTCAAGACCTTATTGATTGAGCGTGGCAGGATGGTAGAGCATATCAAAGACTACCCTACAGCGACCAAGCATCCGTGGGAATTAGAACATCGGGATCAGAAAACCATGGAAGATAAAACAGAAAACCCGCTGATTAGTAAACATTACGCATATAAAGAATCTACCCGGCAATTTTATATAGATGATGAGGATCAAGAATATATACAGGAAAAACCGTTCGATTGGATAAGGGGATTTCAGCTTGGCGGGAAGTCATTATTATGGGCTAGGCAGACACAACGTTGGAGTGATTATGAATTTGAAGCGCCGAAGAAATATAATTATGGAGTGGACTGGCCGATACGTTATGCAGATTTGGCCCCGTGGTATAGCCATGTAGAGCGTTTTGTAGGCATTGCAGGGAATCGAGATGGTATTCCAAATATGCCAGACAGTGAAGTAGTAGGAGCTTTTGAAATGAATCGGGTAGAGCGGGTAATTGCGGATAGGATTGATAAACATTATAAGGATAGAAAAGCCATAATTGGTCGGTGCGCCAACCTAGCAGAGCTGACAGAAACTCAAAGAGCCCAGGGTAGGAGCAAATGTATGGCTCGCTCATTGTGCTCACGCGGATGTCCATTTGGCGCCTATTTCAGTTCAAATTCTTCCACCGTCCCTTTTGCCCAGAAAACAGGAAATTTAACCATAGTTACCGATACTATTGTAGAATCGGTTGAATATGATGCATCTTCAAATAAAGCTACAGGGGTACGGACTATAAGTGCCAAGGATAAATCCACAAAGACTTATCGGGCAAAAGTGATATTCTTGAATGCAGCAACCTTGAATACTAACCTCATCCTTTTGAATTCAAAGTCTGAACGATTTCCAAATGGCCTCGGAAATGACAATGGTTTGCTCGGAAGGTATATAGCTTTTCACAATTACAGAGGTCGTCTGACAGCCGAGTTTCCTGGGTATGAAGATTCTTATTATTATGGTCGTAGACCCACCCAGATATTTATGCCTGCCTTTAAAAACATTCATCATGCCGCACCAAATTTCAAAGGGTCTTATTTGATCGCATTTTCCGCTTCTAGAAGTAGGGGAGTAGGGTCAAAGGAAACTATAGGAGCAGCTTTTAAAGATGCATTAACCCTGCCTGGAAAATGGAGGGTGTCGATGATGATGCAAGGGGAGGTTATTCCAATATATGAAAACCATGTGCGCTTGAGTGAGGATAAAAAGGACAAGTTTGGATTGCCCCAAATGATCATGTCGATTGGATATACTGATAATGATGTAGCAATGATGGAGGATTTTTTGGCAGAAGGTAGGGATATGTTGGAAAAAGTGGGCGCAAAAAACATCAGGAAGTATGATCAACATGTAGATTTTGGTAGACAACCTGGCCTAGAGGTACATGATGTAGGAGGGGTGCGAATGGGGCATGATCCTAAGACCTCTTTGTTGAACGCCTATAATCAACTGCATCTGTGCAAAAATGTATTCGTAACCGATGGCGCATGTATGAGCAGTGTGGGTAACCAAAATCCATCCTTGACTTTCATGGCCATCACTGCAAGAGCGGCTAACTATGCTATGGACCACTTAAAGGAAGGGAAGTTGTGAGAATGACTGGAATTACGTACTCGGTGGCTTTTTTGTCCGCTATCTTTTTTGTCTCTTGTCAAAAAGAACCCAAAGAATTCCAAGAGACAAAAATAGTCGATTATGTCAAGCTTAAAGAAGGCTCCTACCTCGAAGTTTCTTCTGTGGCTGAGGGCTTACATGTTCCCTGGGGAATGGATCATTGGGGAAACAAGATAATCTTTACGGAAATAACGGGGTCGGTAAAGCAACTGGATTTGTCCACAGGTAAACTATCCACTTTATTGGTACTGGATAATGTCTTTCAAAAGCGCACGACAGGCCTTCTGGATATTGCCATTCAGAAGGGAAAAGCCACAAATCCTTATGTTCTGCTAAACTATACCTCACAGGAGGGTCCGGAGGTTGTTTCCAATCTCATGCGGTATACTTATACTGTTGATGGATTGACCGAACCAAAAAAGCTACTCGTGGTCAGAGGCTATACAGGACATAACGGTGCCAGAGTGATCATCGATGATCAAGATGTCGTTTACTGGGCAACAGGGGATGTAGCAGATAATACGCAGGCCCAAGACTCAACTACCCTCAATGGGAAGATTCTTCGACTTGACATAAATGGTGGAATCCCCGCGGATAATCCTATTAAGGGAAGCTATGTTTATTCATGGGGGTTTAGAAACATGCAGGGCCTCACAATGGATGAAAGGGGCAATATCTTCACTTCTGAACATGGGGATGCTATCGAGGATGAAGTTAACCTTATCCAAGCGCTTCATAATTATGGGTGGCCTCTTATTGAAGGCAAGCATGATACTACCGATGAATTGACCATCTCAGATAGCATCAGTCTAAGCCAGCCAATAAAGTCTTGGACGCCTGTCATAGCTCCGGCAGGACTTGCTCATTACTCCCGAAATCGTATTTCAGCCTGGGAAAACACATTGTTATTAGGGACACTGAAAAGTCAGACTTTTAGGGTGTTATTGCTAAATAGTGAGCGTACTCAGATAATAGAGGAAAAAGTATTCTTTTCTGATAGATATGGACGGATTCGGGACGTGCTTGTCCTACCGAATGGCGATGTATATATAGCTACTAGTAATCGTGATTGGAATCCACAACCTGGATTTCCCTTGCAGTCTGATGACCGCATATTACGGATCAGGGGAGTATCGAGTATTCCCAAGGATGTAGAATATATAGTAGAGGATAAGCAAGAGGAAATTGGAAGTCAAAATGGAAAAGTGCTCTATAAAAACTATTGTTCCTCGTGCCATAAGGAAAATGGAGAGGGTGTCCCAGGCAATTTTCCACCTTTAAAAGGTTCCCGAAGAATTAATAATACCTCTTTGTTTATTGATCTCCTGCTGAATGGCACAAATGGTAAAGAAGAAATCAATGGTGTGCAATATAATCAGCCCATGGCAAGTTTCGCTTTTTTAAAGGACAATGAGCTTTCGGCCATCATCAATTATGTCAATACCGAATTTGGAAATGGCAGAATGATTTTAACAAAAGAAGTAACCAACTATAGAAAAAAAGACTAAATGAAGGGAAAGAAATACATTAACTGGCTTTCGGTACTTGGCCCAGGTGTGATAACAGCCGCTTTGGTATTTGGGCCTAGTAAGATGACCATAACTTCAAAAATGGGCGCCGACTTTTCATACTCTTTGATCTGGACCATTATTGTTGCTATTTTTTTTATGATGGTATTTACCAATATGAGTGCACGTATAGGACAGCATAACCAAGAGTCCTTGTTGAGCCTAATTCGGATAAAAACAGGGAAATTGGGTAGCCTTTTTATTGGGGTTGGTATTTTTTTGGTAGCCACATCTTTTCAGGCAGGGAATTCGACGGGCTTGGGAATCGCCATTGGTGAAGCAACAAGTACTGATGCAAAGGTCTGGATTGTCCTATTCAATATTTTGGGAATATTGTTGTTGTTTTTCCGCTCGTTTTACAAAATGATGGAAAAAGTAATGTTGGCACTGGTAATACTGATGCTGCTATGTTTCACTATTACTGCCATCGTAGTTCAACCTGCTCTTTCTAATGTGTTTTCAGGAATTAGGCCAACAATTCCAGACGGATCTGAAGGGCTCATCATTGCCTTTATTGCCTCCTGTTTCTCACTTGTAGGAGCGTTTTATCAGTCTTATTTGGTTCAGGAAAAGAGAAGAAACCAATCTGGCCAGGAGAATGACGCTAAGTATGCGCAGCTAAGTAGTACGGTAGGCATAGTGATATTGGGCTTGATGAGTGCTGTGGTCTTGATTTGTGCTTCGACGGTATTGCATTCCCAAGGCATCAAAGTGAACTCAGCGTCAGAGATGGGCTTGGCCCTTGCTCCATTGTTTGGACCCTTGGCCAGCGAGCTTTTCTTTATTGGCCTTTTTGGAGCCTCATTTTCATCATTGGTAGGAAATGCTACCCTTGGAGGGTCCATGTTGGGAGATGCCATGGGGTTTCAAAATGGTTTGGACAATAACAAGGTGAAAATATGCATCGCAGCAGTAATGATTTTTGGCGCTGCGATCGCTATGGCCTTCGGAAAACTCCCTTTAGAATTGATAGTGTTGGCACAAAGTGTTACCATATTCCTAGTACCCTTTATAGGGATATCCATTTACTGGGTAGGTAACAGTGAAGAGATTATGGGGGCAAAGAAAAACAATGCTTTTCAGCGGGTTGCAGGATTGATAGGTATTGTATTGGTCTTGTTTTTAGCTATATCAAATTTCAACGTATTATTCTTATAAATATTATGAATTTAAAAGAAATGGAAGCATCACTGACGCGCCCTTCAAAGGTATTGGTTGATGATGTTAAAAAACTGGAAGGGGATGTAATGTTGCTTGGCATTGGAGGAAAGATGGGAGTGAGTATGGGAAAGTTGTTGGTTGACGCCATTGCAGAGGCAGGAAAGGAAACCAAGGTGTATGGAGCTTCTAGATTTAGCAACCCCAAGGCCAAAAAGGAAGTGGAAGCTAATGGTGTTATACCGATTGCTTGTGACTTACTCAATGAAGAGAGCTTACAATCTTTGCCTGAGGTGAAAAACGTTATTTATTTGGCAGGCCATAAGTTTGGTACGACAGGAAATGAGGACTTTACCTGGGCGATGAATACTTATTTGCCTGGACGTGTATCCGAAAAATTTAAAAAGGCCAATATAGTCGCATTTTCTTCTGGAAATGTATTGCCTTTCGTAAAACTTAATGAAGGAGGAGTGGATGAAGAAATCATACCTGCACCAATAGGAGAGTATGCGCAGTCATGTTTGGGGAGAGAACGTATCTTCCAGTATTTTTCAAAGAAGAACCATACTCCTATGTTGATTTATCGCCTTAACTACGCGGTGGATTTCCGTTATGGTGTGCTTATGGAAATTGCCAAATCTGTATTGGAGGGAAAACCAATAGATCTCAGGACAGAAAATGTGAATGTTATTTGGCAGGGGGACGCAAATGAGATAGCCTTGAGGTCATTATTGCATTGCGAAACACCTGCGAAAGTGCTGAATGTGACTGGTCCGGAAACCTTATCTACCAGATGGATCGCTAAAGAATTTGGTAAGCTTTTAGGAAAAAAACCTATATACCAATTTGAAGCAGAAGGCACTGCTTTACTTAATAACGCTTCTGAATGCCATCGTTTGTTTGGTTACCCCAGAACAACAATAAGGGAGATAATCGAAATTACTGCGACTTGGTTGCTCAATGGAGGCGACGAGTTGGGTAAACCCACTCATTTCCAAGAACGAAAAGGACAATTTTAATGGAACTTAATAAAGAACTTAAGAGGCTATTATTGGATGGTACAGTAATTCCTGCCCACCCATTGGCTTTAACTGAAAATCGTGAATTGGATGAGGAAAGTCAACGTAAATTGACTCAGTAC
>NZ_BAAHAP010000163.1:0-6613 GCF_054777495.1 Echinicola sediminis
TGATCAATATTCAAAAAGACGAGCTTATCATAGAATTGATCCTTCAAGATCTTAAGCATAATCAATTGATTAGAGGCTTGGATAAAATAGACTTGGATGCAGGCCATTGTCATCATCTAGGGATTATGGATTTGGTCAAGCGGCTGATGGAAGTACCAGAACATTGGGAGAATGATTTTTTAGATACTTATATGGGGTATATGGATAGATGCCTGGATTATCCTATTTCCAGTTTAGGTGAAGAGCTGAGAGAGTTGGCGGAGGAGTGTTATGAGGGGTTGGGCAAGCTATTTTTTTGAAAAATCAAAGTGAAAATGGCCAGTAAATATAATTCAAATAACTTTTTAACTACCAAATTTTGTAAGAAGTTGAGATGGATTTAAAAGGCTTCATCTTCGCTGATAGAAATTCCTTTGTAGTACAAAAACTATTTATTGTTTTATTAAGATCACAGATAAATGATGGGTTTTGTTATTTCTCTTTAAGTTTGATTGAAAGCGGAAGAACCATCAATTAAAAATTCATATAACAAATGCTGTTTTCGTTTATTCTGTTGGATCAGTCAATTATTTATTAAGCGTTAAAAAAGCTTGAAATAAGAAAAAGGCCAATGTGACACGTTTAATTTTCATGGTATTTTTTATATTTGACCAATTCTGACAAGTCTCAGAAATAATAATAGATTTATAAGGAATATTAAATCCTAAATCTGTATCCTAGACCTATTTGGGACGAAGTATGCCTAAGTTAACAGAAGCTAAACAGTTTTTACCTAGACAAGTAGCGGCCTATATTGAAGCGGATACAGCTTTGGTCAGTAAACTGGAGCGGGGGAGAGAAAGGCTCAAAAGAATCAGCTAAAAAAAATCGCAGCTTTTTTGGAGGTAGATGAAAAAGAACTGGAACTGCTTTGGTTGGCTGATAAGATTATAGATGATATTGACCAAGAGCCACAAGGTTTGAAAGCCTTAAATTTTGTACAAGGGGAATTGGTCAAGTAATTATTTTCCTTGTTTGACTTGACCTTTTTGATTGCGTGATTATGATTGACAAGAAAACCCTTTCTGAACGTGATATTTGTACCAAATTCATCACACCTGCCATAGAAAAGGCGGGTTGGGACAAGACCACTCAGTTACTTGAAGAAGTATCATTTACAGATGGTAAAATCTATGTTAGGGGAAGGCTTACCGCAAGGGGAAAAAGAAAAAGAGCAGATTATATCCTGTACTACAAACCCAATATCCCTATTGCAATTGTTGAGGCCAAGGACAATAGACATTCAGTAAGGGCAGGACTGCAACAAGCTTTGGACTATGCCGAAATTCTGGATATACCTTGTGTTTTTAGTAGCAATGGTGACGGGTTTGTTTTCCATGACCGGACGGCCACTGACGGAAATATTGAGACAGAACTTGATATTGATAGCTTTCCAAGTCCTGAAGAGCTTTTAAAAAAGTACAAACAATACAAAGGAATCCATACAAGCGAGGCTCAAGAAGTAGCATTACAGGATTATCATTTTGACGGAAGTGGTAGGTCACCTAGATATTATCAACAAATTGCTGTAAACCGAACGGTAGAGGCGGTTGCAAATGGACAAGGAAGGATTTTACTGGTCATGGCAACCGGAACGGGAAAGACTTACACGGCTTTTCAGATCATCCACCGACTTTGGAAAAGTAGGGCAAAGAAGAGAATTCTGTTTTTAGCAGACAGAACAGCCCTAATAGATCAAACCAGAAGGGGGGATTTCAAACATTTCAAAGACAAGATGACCATCATCAAAAAAAAGGTGGTGAGCAGGGCAGATGGAAAGGAAGAGCTTGTAAGTAACAATAAGAGGGGAATAGATACAGAGGATAAGGCCTATGAAGTGTTCCTGGGCCTTTATCAGGGATTGACCAATGCCAGCGATATAGAAGATGCATACAAGGATTTTTCACCTGAATTTTTCGATCTCATAATCATAGATGAGTGCCATAGAGGAAGTGCCAAAGAGGACAGTGCCTGGCGGGAGATACTTCGCTATTTCAATAAAGCTACTCATATTGGTTTGACAGCCACTCCCAAAGAAACCAAAGAGGTATCCAATATTGAATATTTTGGAGATCCGATTTATACCTATTCCCTTAAACAAGGGATTGATGATGGTTTTTTGGCTCCTTATCGGGTGGTTCGGGTCAACCTGAACGTTGATGCTGAAGGCTGGCGGCCGGAGCAAGGGAAAAAGGATAAGGATGGCAAGGAAGTGGAAGACCGTGTATATAACCGGAAGGACTTTGATAAAACACTGGTCATCGATGAGCGAACCCAAACAGTGGCTAGAAAGCTTACTGAGTTTTTGAAAGGTTATGACCGATTTGCCAAGACCATTGTTTTTTGTTCGGACATTGATCATGCTGAGCGGATGCGATTTGCTCTATCCAATCTGAATGCTGATTTAGTGGCCAAGAACCACAAGTATATCATGCAGATCACGGGAGACAATGATGAAGGGAAAAGAGAGCTTGACAACTTTATCAATCCAGAAGAAACATATCCCGTGATAGCCACTACTTCCGAATTAATGACCACCGGAGTGGATGCCCAAACTTGTAGGGTTATCGTATTGGATGCGGAAATCAAATCCATGACCAAGTTTAAGCAAATAGTAGGAAGAGGAACCAGGATCAATGAGGGATTTGGCAAAATGTTTTTTACTATTCTGGATTTTCGAAATGTTACTGATCTTTTTGCCGACAAGGACTTTGATGGAGACCCTATAAGAGTAAAACCTGTTTCAGAGGATACCGATTTGACCAATATCGTTGATGAGGAACAAAGCATTGACAGCCCGATCATAGACGAGGAGACAGGGGAGGAGATAGAAATCGAAGCAAAGATTCGCTATCCCGAACCGCAGACAAGAACCAGCAAAGTCAATGAGCCCCGTCAGAAAGTGTACGTGAATGGGGTGGATGTATCGGTGTTGATCAGCCGTGAAATGTATTTTGACACCAATGGAAAGCCCATTACCACCAGCCTAAAAGACCATACCAAAGAATTGATCAAGGGTCAGTACGCATCCTTGGATGATTTTCTAGCTCGATGGAACAGTACGGACAAAAAAGAAATCATCATCAAGGAACTGGAAGAACAAGGTGTTTTGGTGGAAGCTTTGCGAGATGCAGTAAACAGGGAGGTTGATCTTTTTGATCTTATATGCCATGTTGCTTTTGAGCAGCCCCCGCTCACACGTAAGGAACGTGCCAATAATGTTAAAAAGCGGGATTATTTCACAAAATATGGTGACCAAGCCAGGAAAGTCTTGGAGACGCTTTTGGATAAGTATGCAGACGAAGGAGTGACCAATATTGAGAGTATGGATATCCTCAAGGTCAAACCGCTTACGGATTACGGTTCCCCCTTGGAGATTATCAAGCAGTTTGGAAGCAAAGCCAAATATTTAGAAGCCGTAAAAGAATTGGAACAAGAATTATATAATACAGGAGCTTAATGAGTTCGGAAATACTAATTTACCAAACAGAAGACGGGCAGACCAAAATTCAAACCAGATTGGAGAATGAAACCGTTTGGCTGACCCAAGAACAAATCAGTGACCTTTTTCAGCGGGACAGAAGTGTAATCACCAGGCACATAGGGAATGTTTTTAAAGAAGGAGAATTGGACGAAAAAAGCAATGTGCAGATTTTGCACATTAGTGGTTCAGACCGTCCAGTTAAGTTCTATAACCTGGATGTCATCATTTCTGTAGGGTACAGGGTAAAATCTCATCGGGGTGTTCAGTTTAGAAAATGGGCCACCTCGAGAATCAAAGAGTACATCGTTAAGGGGTTTACAATGAATGACGAGCTCCTAAAAGAGGCCGGAGGCGGTAACTACTTTGATGAACTTCTTGCCAGAATTCGGGACATTAGATCTTCCGAGAAGGTGTTTTGGAGAAAGGTTCTGGATATCTATGCTACCAGTATCGATTACGATCCGAACACCGAAATTTCCACCACTTTTTTCAAAACGGTACAAAATAAAATGCACTGGGCTGCACATGGACACACAGCAGCAGAAGTTATCTACAAAAGGATAGATGCCGGTAAAAAAAATCTTGGACTTACTAATTTTAAGGGGGCAAAGCCCACAAAAAAGGAAACCGAGGTAGCCAAGAATTACCTGAACGAGCAGGAATTGGAAATTCTAAACAGGATCGTTACGGCTTACCTCGAAATGGCAGAATTACAGGCGATGAACCGAAAGCCCATGTATATGAAGGACTGGGTATCCAGGCTGGATGATTTTTTGACCATGACAGGGAATGAAATATTGACCCATGCGGGTAAAGTCAGCCATCAAAAGGCACTGGGTAAAGCCCATTCGGAGTATGAGAAGTTCAAAGAAAAAACTAAGAATGAGCTTTCTCAAGTAGAGAAAGATTTTATTGAAAATATTGACAAGACTGCCAAGCAGCTAAAAAACAAGAAGAAATAAATGGCCAACTTAAAAGGTATATTAGATAGCATCCGCAAGATCATGTGGCAGGACACTGGACTGAATGGTGATGCACAGCGTATTGAACAGTTGGGATGGATGCTTTTTCTGAAAATTTTCTCCGATAAGGACAAGGAGCTGGAAGTCATTAAGGACGATTACGAAAGCCCTATTCCTGCTGAGTTTCACTGGGACGAATGGGCTGGGGATGATGAAGGGATTACGGGTGATGAATTACAGGCTTTTGTGGATCAGAAACTCTTTCCTACACTTCGAAACCTAAAGGTGGGTATGAGCGAAGACCTAGCTAACCAAAGGGCACTATTGGTACGTGAGGTATTTGAGGGCAATAACAATTACATGAAAAGCGGGATCAATCTCCGCAAGGTTTTGAACAAGCTCAATGAAATAGACTTCAATATTGCTAAAGACCGCCACGCATTTGGCGAACTCTATGAAACCATTTTGAAGGAACTACAAAGTGCGGGTAAAAGCGGGGAATTCTACACACCAAGAGCCATTACGGAGTTTATCTGTGAAATGATGCATCCACAATTGGGGGAAAAGATTTTAGACCCTAGCTGTGGAACAGGTGGTTACTTGACGGCAGCTATTGAACATCTGAAAAGCCAGGCCAATAGTGTAGCAGAGAGGGAGAGTATTGCAAAGAACGTGTTTGGATGGGAGTACAAGCCGCTTCCTTATTTGCTGGCCACTACCAACCTGATTTTGCATGATATGGAGGTGCCTAATATCACTTTCCGTGATAGTTTGGATCAGCCACTGAGCAATTATACCGAAAAAAACAGGGTAAACGTGATCCTGGCCAACCCTCCTTTTGGGGGTATCGTGGCCAATAATAACGAAAATAATTTTCCGCAGAATTTTAAGACCAAGGAAAGTGCCGACCTGTTTTTGGTGCTGATGGTGCATTTACTGAAGCAAGGTGGTAGAGCTGGGATTGTATTGCCTGATGGTTCCTTGACAGGGGATGGTGTAAAGCAAAGGGTACGTGAAAAATTGCTTACCGATTGTAATCTGCACACCATCATTCGATTGCCCAACTCCGTGTTTAAGCCTTATGCTACGGTGGCTACGAATTTACTGTTCTTTACCAAAGGTGAGCCGACCAAAGAGATATGGTATTATGAGCATCGCTTGCCGGAAGGGCAAAAAAGTTACAGTAAAACAAAACCACTTCAAGTAAAGGAATTTGAGCCCATTAAAAAATGGTGGAATGATCGACAGGAAAACGAGGTAAGCTGGAAGGTGGATATTAAGACTATTACGGACAGAAATTATGATCTGGATATCAAAAATCCCCACAAGCAGGAAGAAGAAATTACCCACAGCAGTGAAGAACTGATGGGGATGTTGAATAGAAGTTTTGAAAGAAGTCAGGATTTGTTGAACCAATTAAAGGCGGCTGTGAAATGAGTTGGAATACCTATAAATTTGGGGATTTCTTACACCGCAGTAAGATTCCAATTGATATTGAAGACGGTAAAGAATATAAGCGTGTAACAATCAAATCCAAGCATCAAGGCGTTTCGGTTAGGGATACTGAAAAAGGTGAAAAAATTGGCACCAAAAAACAGTTCGTCCTGAAAGCTGGTCAATTTGTTCTATCTAAGATTGATGCCAGATATGGAGCGTTTGGAATAGCGCCAGATGAAGTTGAAGGTGCAATAATAACAGGAAACTTTTGGGCCTACAATGTTGATTTCTCAATCATAAATATTGAGTGGTTTAATCAGTTCACAAACTCGCAAGATTTTTATGATGTTTGCGAAAGAGCAAGTTCAGGAATTACTCATCGCAAATATTTAAATGAAGATTTCTTTCTTAATTATGAAATAGAACTACCTGATATAAACGAACAGCTAGCAATTGTTGAAGAGTTCAAGAAGAACAAAATAACTCTTGAAAATCAATCCACTGAACTCACCAACCAGCTTGATTTGGTAAAGCAACTCCGTCAAGCCTTTTTACGGGAAGCCATGCAAGGTAAATTGGTGCCACAAAATCCAAATGAAGAACCTGCTTCGGTGCTTTTAGAGAAGATCAAAAAGGAAAAGGAACGCTTGGTCAAGGGAAAGAAGATTAAGAAGCAAAAAGCACTTCCACC
>NZ_BAAHAP010000164.1:0-6289 GCF_054777495.1 Echinicola sediminis
GGGATTTCAGCTTGGCGGGAAGTCATTATTATGGGCTAGGCAGACACAACGTTGGAGTGATTATGAATTTGAAGCGCCGAAGAAATATAATTATGGAGTGGACTGGCCAAGATGGGTACGAATGGATTTACTGGGGAGATGATGATAATCCCCCGGAGTTTGATCATGTGTTTGAAAAATTATTGACCCTTGGGAAGTCAATGAAAAAAAAAGGTCTTTTAGGTTGTGTTGGGCATAATTTTAATAAAAAGAAAGGAGTAATAAATAGAACTCCTGATGAATATTTGGCAGGGAAAGGGTATTTGGAAGTGGATAGCATTGCAGGAGGGATGTCCTTGTTAGTTCATTCGGAAGTGGTGATTGGAGGGGTTTTACCAGATGAAAGGATTTTTTTTGGATTTGAAGAACTGGATTTTTGCCTAAGAGTAAAAGAGGCTGGTTTTAAAATTTGGGTTGACAAAGAGTTGTTTTATGAGATGAGAAAAAAAAGTGGTCGATTAAGCTTGAAAAAAAAATACTATCAATCGAAAAGCAAAGAGCAATTATATAGAGAATACTATAGTCTGAGAAATCTTCTTTTTCTTGCTAAGAAGAATGGATATCATCAAATGAGGCTTATACTATACATTAAGTGGGGGATAAAATTGTTTTATGGTTTTAGACATGGATTTTCTTATGGTAAAATCAATGCTTTTTTTATAATTAAAGCGTTTGCTGACCATTTTCAAGGGAGAATGGGGAAAATGATTATAAAATAAATGAAAGTATTCTTAATTCTCGATAGCCTTGCCAATGCTGGAACAGAGAATAGTTATTTGCAGTTATTACCCGAGTTTTCCGAAGAAATAGAAATATTAGTTGTGTATTTTTATCCAGATCATTTTCTCGCTGATAAATTTAATAAGGCGGGTATTAGGGTTCAATTTCTGGAAAATACCAATAGATATGGTTTTGATGTTGGGGTAAAGAAGCTTTTAAAATTAGTCAAACTTGAAAAACCTGATTTAATGGTTTCTTCCTTAATGCGTTCAAATTTGATTAGTAGAATGGTTTCTTTGATTTCAGGAGTACCACTGATCGGAACGTTGGTTAATGATAGCTATAATCTCATTCGAATTAGGGAACATAAAGGTAGAGGATATTGGAAATTCAAGACCTTTTGGCTTTTGGACAAATGGACTTCATCAATTCCTAAATTTTGGATTGCAAATGCCCTATGCCTGATTCAATCGCATGAACACACCCTGAAAATCAATGTGGATAGGGCAACGGCTGTATATAGAGGTAGAGAGGTTCCATCCCGATCCTTTGATCATGGTTTATTACTAAAGCATTTTGTCGGATATGGGAGATTAATTAAAAGAAAAGGCTGGCTTGAACTTATCCAGGCCTTTACCATGGTGCAGGAAGAACATGCTGATAGCACTTTGACTATTTTTGGGGAGGGACCTTTAAGAAAATCACTCGAAGAGAAAATAAAGGAGCTTGGGCTGACTCATAAAGTAAGGTTACCCGGAAGTATATCCCAAGTTCAGGATAAGCTATATGATTATGATTGTTTCGTGTTTCCTTCCTGGTATGAGGGGTTTTCTGGGGCTTTGGTCGAAGCAATGATGGTGGGGATCCCAATTATTGCCTCCGATATTCCGATGAATTTGGAAGCAGTTACCTCAAACAGCAATGCGCTTACTTTTCCAGTAAAAGACGTAAAGGAGCTGGCTAATCGGATGAAATATGCGATAAGTAATGTAGAAGAAATGGCTCAATTCGGAATAAATGCCAGAAAAGAAGCCATAGAGCGTTTTGATATCAAGAAGATAGCCCAGGAATATGAGGCAGTGCTGCGGAAGGTTTTGACCCCACCCAACCTCCCCTAAAGGGGAGGGCTTGGTTTCGTTTTGAGAATTGATTCACGTTTCAATATTGTAGTTTAATAGCTCTAGTAATGTTCCGTACCCCCTTTTAGGGGGCTAGGGGGTGAAAAACGATTTGGCGACTAAAAGTTTAAATTACCCCACCCGACTTCCGCTAAAGGGGAGGGGGTAGTTTCGTTTGGTGAATGGTTTTGGTTTTCAAAATGTAGTTTAGTATATCTCGTAATGTTCCGTTCCCCCTTTAGGGGGCAACGAGGTGCAAATGATATTGGGACTAAAGTTTAAAGTACCCCACCCAACCTCCCCTGAAGGGGAGGGGTTGGTTTCGTTTTGAGAATTGATTCACGTTTCAATATTGTAGTTTAATAGCTCTAGTAATGTTCCGTTCCCCCTTTTAGGGGGCTAGGGGGTGCAAATGATATGGGGACTAAAGTTTAAGTACCCCACACAACCTCCACTGAAGGAGAGGGGCTGGTTTAGTTTTGAGAATTGATTCATGCTTCCATATTATAGTTTAGCAGCTCTAACAATGTCCCATTCAGCCTTTTAGGGGGCAAGGAGGTAAAAAACGATTTGAGAATTAAAATTTTTTAGAAATGAACGAAATGTATTATGGAGCTAGCCCGGAGATTTTAAGAAGGGCAAGGGAGCTGAGAAAGAACCTTACACCATCAGAAAAGCTACTTTGGAATTCCATAAAAAATAATCAATTGGGCGGGGTCAAGTTTAGAAGACAGCATCCTGTAGCCAGGTTTATTGTTGATTTTTACTGTCATTACTATCGATTGGCTATAGAGGTAGATGGAGAAATTCACTTGGGAATAGAACAAAGTGAGAGAGATGAAGGAAGAACATTTGAGTTGGAAGAACTTGGCCTTAAAGTAATTAGATTTACAAATCAAGAGGTTATTAAGGATTTACCAAGAGTGTTGGAGCGAATTAAGAAAGAATTAACCCCACCCGTCCTCCCCTAAAGGGAAGGCGTTGGTTTCGTTTGGGGAATGGATTTGGGTTTTCAAAATGTAAGTTCGTAGATCTAGTTATGTTCCATTCCCCCTTTAGGGGGCCAGGGGGAAAAAAAAGTCGTTAATGAATATTTTAATCATAGATACTTCTCCTGTTCGTAGAGGAGCTCAGATTTTTGTTGCCGATCTTTCGGAAAGATGGAGGGATTTGGGCCATGAGGTTCGGAAGGTTTATTTATATGCTAGCAACAAAGAAGATAAGAAGGTCTTTTTGCAGAAGGAAGACCAAGAACTAGGTTTTTTGTCTTCCAGTTTTTTTGAAAAGATTCCAACCATTCAACCTTTGTTGCTTAAACGTTTGTGGGATATTATCCAAAAGGATCAACCTGATATTATCTTACTAAATGGTTCGAGGACATTAAAATACGGTGCTGCCTTGAAACCTTTCGTTCACAAGAAAACGGTATGGGTTAGTCGTGTAATTGATAATCCCATTTATTGGAACCCCAAAGGGGTTACAAAATTCTATTATAAGCATTGGGTGATACCTGCGTTGGATGGGGTAGCAGGTGTGAGTGAGGCCAGTTTGTCGGCGATGAGAAAACATTATGGATTTTCTAAATCAGGGAAAGTACTCTACAGAAGTTTTGATAAGAATAAATTTGCAACAGCTCCTCTTAGAAAAGATGCAAGAAAGTTATTAGGGATCGCAGATAACGATGAGGTGGTACTTTTTTTAGGCAATATTACGCCCCAAAAGAGACCTGATCGATTTTTGGATTTAGTTGAGAGTTTACAAAAAAATAGACCTCAAATAAAAGGACTTTTGGTTGGAGGGGGAAAGGATTTAGGCTTGTATAAGGACAGAATAAAAGATATCAGTTGCTTAAAGTATTACGGATATCAGGAAGACGTGAGCCCATTTCTATCAGCATCAGATCTATTGATAATGACCAGTGAAACAGAGGGAATGCCTGGTGTGGTGCTAGAGGCTGCAATTTTTAATGTGCCTGTGGTAAGTACAAATGTGGGAGGTCTTGAGGAATGTGTACATCATTCTCAATCAGGATATTTGGTTGATAGCTATAGTTTAGAAGAATTTGAGAAATACATTACTTTGCTCTTTAACCATCCTGAAAGGCGATATGAAATGGGGGAAAAAGCAAACCAATTGGTTACCAATAAATTTAGCTTTGAAAAATCTGCGGAAGATTTTTTGAATTTTTTTTGGGACTTGCGACAGAATAAAATCCATGGTAAAAAGTAAAATTAGAATACTTCATCTCATCAAATCTTTGGGAAGAGGTGGGGCGGAAAAGTTGATTCCTGAAACGGCTGTCTTGCACGATAGAGAGCAATATGAATTTTATTGCCTCTACTTTTACCATCAGCCCCATAATATGGTGGAAGAATTACAGCATGTGGGAATTAAAGTGAGTTGTTTTCCCGCGTCGGCCCTTAGTCTTCCCATGCAGGTCAATCCAGTGTCAAAGTTTGTAAAGGATCATCAAATAGATATCATTCACAGTCATTTACCTTGGGCGGGGGTCTTAGGTAGAGCAGTAGCCATTAAAACAGGCCTTCCACTGGTTTATACGGAACACAATATTTGGGAACGCTATAATTTTCTGTCTTATTGGCTTAATAAACTCACCTTTTCCAAACAGGATATCGTGGTTCCTGTTTCGGAAGAAGTGGAATGCAGCATCACAAGAGGGTATAGAATTAAGGGGAAGGGACCTGAAATTAGGACAATCCCAAATGGGGTAAATGTCGAAACATTTATCAGAAAGAAGACAAAGGGGGAAGAAACCCGGGCAGCTTTGGGCATCCCGGGGGAGGATTTGGTGATCGGTACAGTGGCTGTGTTTAGAGCCCAAAAGCGCTTGCCCATTTGGGTGGCCTTGGCCAAGGAAATCTGGGCTGCGAGGCAGGATGTACATTTTATCCTGGTTGGAAGTGGAGCTGAATGGGCTAAGGTAAAGAAATGCATAGGTGATGGACATTTTGCTCAGCATATTCATTTAGTAGGAACCCAAAAGGAGGTGGTTCCTTATTTGTCTGCAATGGATATTTATATGAGTACATCCCAATTTGAGGGCTTACCCATTGCGATGTTAGAGGGGATGGCCTGTGAACTGCCTGTCATCAGTACGTGTGCGGGGGGAATTGGGGAAGTGATTAGGGAAGGAAAGGAAGGACATTTGTGCCCAGTAGATAATCCAAGCAATTTGCTCCCCTTGGCATTGGATCTTTTAGCAAACAAAAGTAAACTAAAAGAGATGGGGAAGAATGCGCGAAACAGGGTGGAAGAGGTGTTTAGTATGAAAAGAATGGTAAATCAGTTGGAAAGGGTTTATCAAGAAGTTTTACAGAAATTATCATAATAAATTGTGAATGTTGAAGCTACTGGCAAAATTGCATACAATCAGCAAAGGAAAAATAGAGCGAGGATAAGTTAATAATGATACTGGGGTTATTTCTTTTGATAGGCTTGTTTGCCTTGAACCAACCAATATTGAATGGGCTAATACTAGCAGACCGTTCGGCCAAACTTAACTTGCTGAATAAGCTTTATTGGTACCATATGCTTTTTGCCGGCGTTTACTATACTTATGCACAATTTAATCGATCTGATTCTGTTTCTTATTTTTTAGATGCCGGTGACGAAAATATAAAATGGCATGAGCTTTTTCATACTGGTACCCATTTTATAGAATGGTTGGCTTACCCATTTATCCAATACCTCCATTTTAACTATGAGATGATGATGGTCTTGTGCACTTGGATGGGCTATATAGGGTTTTTGTTCTTTTATCTTTTCTTTAAAGAAAACCTAAAGTTAAATATCAAATGGCAGGGTTATGATATGATCAGTTTGCTCATGTTTTTACCCAATATGCATTTTTGGACTTCATCGCTGGGAAAGGGAAGTGTGATCTTTTGTGGGATAGGCTTGCTCGTTTACGGATTGTCCTATCCCGGTAATAGGAAAATACTGATAGGCTTAGGGGGCTTTTTGACCTATTTTGTCCGGCCACATATTTTCTTTGCCATTATGATAGGAATGGGGATGTCCTATTTGCTGGGGAGGGAAAAGATGCCACTATATCAAAAAGTACTATCTGTAATCGGGGGAATCGTAGTGTCGTTTTTTATTTACGATGAGCTTCTGATCTACTTAAAACTGGATGAAGAAAATGTGTGGGAAAGTTTTGTAAACCAGAGCAGCTTTACGGCAGGCCAGCTTCAGGCGGCAGGTTCTGCAGTGGATATGCAGAGATACAGTATGCCCTTTAAGCTTTTTACCTTTTGGTTCAGGCCTTTATTTATAGATGCCCCCAATTTTCTTGGCCTATTTGTATCATTGGAAAACCTTTTTTATTTGATCTATTTTTCGAAAATCCTTCACAAGGACTTTTTACGATTTCTAAAGCAAGCTTCTGCGGT
>NZ_BAAHAP010000165.1:0-6093 GCF_054777495.1 Echinicola sediminis
GGGTAATCCACCTCTGAAGCGCTAAAATCTCCCCTTCTCAATAGTCTGTTCCATAACTCTGAATCTTCATGAAGCTTTAATCGAATATCAAAAAGTTTTTCCTTTAAAAGAAAGTCCCTTTTTATGGTTAAAGTGTTTGTATGAAAAAGAACCCACTTTTTTTTTAGTTTAATTTTATAAAACTCTAGACTTGAAACTTCTTTTCCTATTAATTTCCTTGGATCCTTTTTTACACCATACCTTTTGGTAAGGTCATCTTGATCTGTTTCAAGAATGGCACATGAGTACATTCCATCTTTAACTTTGCCTTCAGAAAATAATAATTTGTCTCTATTAAACCTATGAGGCATATACCAATCGTCCGCGTCCAAAAAAGCAACCCATGGAAATTTTGCAGATCGAATCCCCAAGTTTCTACTTGCTGAAACCCCTTTATTTACTTCCCCAGGATGCCGAAGTAATTTAACTTTGACATAATCCATTTCCAGTTGATTACATACTTCCAACGATTTATCTGAGGACCCATCTTCCACAAGAATCACTTCTCCAACCTCTGAAAGAATTGTTGCAGAATTCACCGCTGTTGAAATATACTCGGCCATATTATAGACGGGGATAATAACAGATACCTTAAACTCTGGATGCATAAAAATGAATATCATTTAAAATTTCATCTACTCCCTCTTCAAGTGTGTATCGAGCTTCCCAACCTGTCAACTTTTTAAGCTTAGCTGTATTTAACCTAACAGGTACATCTATCTTTGAAAAATCACTTACCGAAGCATTGATCATTGGTAACTCTCCCAATGATTTAGCTACGACACTTATAATTTCACTTATAGAGTACAGATCACCTGACCCAATATTATAAACACCAATAGCCTGATTTTCAATTAATAGCTTTACAGATTTCACAAAATCCTGTATGTACAAATAATCCTTATTAGTACTAAGTGGGACCCAAATATCAACTGGCTCTTTTTTTAATGTCCTCAAAATCAAGGTACTTATAAGACCTTGTTGCCCTAATGATTTACTTTTATAGCCATAAATATTAGAAGGCCTTAAAACCAACGCATTTACCTGATATAGATTACGGTAATACTCAATGTATTCCTCCATGGTTGATTTCACAATTCCATAAGATGATTGTGGTCTTTTAGGATGATCTTCCTCAAACGCAACTTCATCTCCTTTACCATACACCGCTCCTCCAGAAGAACAAAACACTAAATATTTTTCAGGGTGATTTTTTAAATATTCCAATATTGAAATCAAAGGCAACAAATTGGATTGCGCATCCCCATAGGGGTTGCACATGGATGATTTTGGATTTGATGTGGAAACTAAGTGAACGATAATATCGGCCCATTCTAAATGAGTCGTCAACTCATTCTGATTTTCTATTCTACCAACATATCCCTCTATTCCATTTTCTAAGGAAATTTGGTTTGCAGATGGAGAAAAAATACGAACATAATAATCTGTACTTAACAAAGTTGACAAACTTCTTCCTACAAAGCCTGTTCCTCCCAATACAAGAACCCTTTCTTTCATAATCGTATCATTTTTTTCAAAAACCAAAAATGAACTCTAGGTTCAAAAAATCTATAAATTATCGGGTTTGATAAAAATACCATATAAGTATTATGTCCTTCATTTATCCCATTAGAACAGGCTATTTTCCATTTCTTGTAAATTAATCTTGTGAGATATTTTTTATCAATGGATGGTGGAAAAGACAACTTACAAAAGGATTTATAAAAAGAGCCTACTCTTCTTAACTCATTTAAATCCTGAAAATCAACCTTCTTATGGTTTATTTTTGAATAGATTTCCTTTTGGCTTTCTGAAAGATTTATTCCCAAATTTTCTAAATATTCTATTTTGGCTAATAAGGAAGAATCATAATTTGCTGATTTAAAAACCTTGGTATACTGCATTTCATGGAGTCGATAAAATATCCCTACTTCCGGAAGATTATAAAACTTTCCAGCAAACGCTAAATTTATCCACAATCCAAAATCTTCAGCATGATTATATTTTTGATTGTACTTTAAACCATGTTCCCTTAGGACCGATTTTCTGATCATGACAACTGGATGAATAAAAGGTGAACCAAAAAACAAATACGTTTTATTTTCCCTATCCTCAACTGGAATATTATATTCCTCACCTGTTTGAAGTATTTTTCCTTGCATTCCGCAAAGCACTACCTCTTGGTGATCCTCCATAAAAGAAGCCTGCTTTTCGAATCTAGTGGAAACCGCAATATCATCTTGATCCATTCTGGCAATATACTTTCCATTTGCCATGGAAATACCTTTATTTAAGGTTCCTATTAAACCTAAATTTTTCTCATTTTTTATATATCGGATTCTATGATCCTTAAATTTTGATATCACCTTTTCTGACTCATCAGACGAGGCATCATTAATCACTATTAATTCAAAATTTTCATAGGTTTGATCCAATATGCTTTTAATAGCTTCATACAGGAAATCCTTCCCATTGTAAACGGGAAGAACTACTGATATTAAGGGAACATTACTTCTGTTTACGTCCAAAATATTTTAAGCTTTTGATTATTCCCTTTAAATAAAATCCCATCCCCACTTTACCTTCCCTTATTCTTTTTAATTGATGATCCATACTTTGGATTCTGGATATTTTCTGTTCCCATAGATCAGGTAATATCATATCTTTTACATTCACTTCTGGTAAATTCAAATTTTTAGAAGAGAATAAAACCATATTTTGCCTATACCAAACATCAATGTTCTTATCTTCCCATATTAATGGTCGAATCATTTCATAAGCTGTGTATCCTTTCCCCGCAAATAATTCAGACCAATATGAAAGCCATTGTTCATTAACATGATTTTGACCTCCCTGACCAGGAACAGCTGCTGAAAATAAAATTAAATCTCCATGTTTGGTAAGACTTTCCACAAAGCATTTGGCAGCAGAAGCTTTTAAATGTTCAGCAACTTCAAAAGAAATGACAAGGTCAAATTTTCTTTGCAGATCAAATGCCTTTTCAAGGTCTTGGGGAATGAAATTACCCAAAGGAATATATTTTTTCAACAGAGACCTATCCACATAATCCCCATCAACCCCACAGACATCCTGAATCCCATGCTTTAAAAAGGTATTCATCCATGTTCCTATTCCACAACCTACATCTAGTATTGAATGAGGCTGAACCACTTTTAAGATCAAAGGAACAATTACCTCAGCAGCACGAGTATTATGTACTAATTCTGAAAGGGTATATCTATTTTTCTTCAACTTCATTAAATTTATCCTAAAATGGATTTGGTAATATTTCTAAACTTGAAAATCAGTTTGTATCCAAAAATATAGCTAAGTGATAATAAAATGGGTTTTTTCCTATTTACCAATATTTGATTTCCTTTCACATGAAGCAAATATCCCCAGCACTTTTCTGCCAAAGAAGGAAACATATCGTAAAACTTGATAAACAAAATTTCATAATTACTAGCAATGGCTTTCCTTACTTCCTCAGTATCCCTTCTTTTTAAAACATAATTTTCACATTTTTTTATTGATTCAAGAAAGGAATCATAAACCTCAAAGGAATTTCCAGCACTAACATGACCTTTATTAGGTTTTCTATAAAACCCTACTGAATCTTTGGAATAACAAAGTTTATTGGCTTCTAAAATTATCTTGGTGGAATACTCTCCATCTTGATTTTTAAGAATTTCTTCATTCCAATCATTTACTTTACCTGCTATTTTTTTTGGAATCAAAAAAACAAATATTGGAAAAAATTGTTTGTTCATCCATAAATGGGTTAGGGCACTGACTCCATCATTGGAGTAAGATTCCCATCTTTCGAAATTGATATTGACATTATTTATATTTGTAGTAAAAAATTCCCAATTCGAAATAGACATTACTTTTTCCCCTCTATACTGTTTGAGATCATTTATTTGGGCTTCAATTTTCCTATTATCCAAGATATCATCAGAATCTAACCACTGAATAAAATCCCCAGATGAAAGTTGAAAAGCATAATTCCTACAAACATTTCCGCCTTTATGAAGATGATCTGGTCTTTTAAAAATTTTAAAACGGTTATCCTTATCCTGATAATCCAATAAAACTTCCCACGATCCGTCTGTACTACGATCATCCACTATTATACATTCCCAATTTTGATAAGTTTGATTTAAAACTGAATCTAGTGTATCTCTTAAATAAGGAGCTTTATTATAATTAGGAATGAGAATAGAAACTAGTGGTTTGTTATCATCCATACCATTCATTCATTAAAGGCAAACAGTGACTATTATAATAATCTCTTTGTTTTTTCGACCACTGTGTTTTAAGGTCATATTTCGCTTTATTAAAAATTTTGATTTGGTAATCGTAATCTGATAAGCCTAGTAGGTGATTTATATCATACAAACCCTGAGAAAACTCCTCCAGTTTAATGGTTAATTTTTTCCCATTGGCTATCTCCTCAAAACTTTTTGAGATCAGATTATTCCAATATGACCAATACCAGCAATTTCTTTCAAAAGCAGACATTTTCTCCCAATCATTTTCAGATAATATGCCATTTACTTTTCCTCCATTCAATCTGTAAGCTGAATATATCCCTCCAGTAAAGCGTGCTCTAAAATCATTTGTAAAACCATATTCAACATCATCAAACCAGCCCCTACTATATGTTGAAGTTATCACATCCTTGGCATTTCTCAATAGCCAAATAAATTTAGCTTGAGGAAAAATTTCTCGGAGCACCTCTACCAGGTTAGATAACTTTTGATCCGACTCTCCATAATATGGAGTAAAAATATTAGTGGTAGACGAATAAATTTTTACTATCTCTTTTTTCACCTGTTCCCTTGAAATTATCCCGTGAGCATAGTCAGTTGAAAGCCTGATCAACTCAGGTTTTGCCTCATGCAAACAGGTTACATCAGGATGTTGTGACAAAGTTCTAGCAATAGATTGGCTACCAGATCTTCCAGTGCTAAGAATAAAAAAAAGATTTGGTCCTAAATTAAAAACAGATTTTCCTTGAAGAATCTTAGAGCTTTCAGTAATCAAACAACCATTTACGCCTCCATATTTCTTACTATCCTTTAAAAGCCTATATCTTTCTCCATTTCTTTCTTTTAAAATTCTTTGAGGACCACTTCCAATAATTGAAAAAGGAGGTACATCTTTTGAAACTACTGCCCCCAATCCAATAATAGCACCTTCTCCTATTGTTACTCCTGGACAAATGCATACATTCATCCCAATCCAAACGTTTTCAGAGATTTTTACAGATTTATATATTCTTTTATCATCATAAGGTAAGGCAGTCCCTTCATAATTATGATTACTGGTGTAAATAACTACATTTCTACTGATATGAGTATTATCTCCTACAAGTATTCCTCCATCAGAGTGTATATACGTACCATCTCCAATGTGAACGTTATTACCCAATACCAAAAACTCTGGGTGAGTAATTATTATATTTCCATTTATTTTTACTCCTTTCCCACAATCACGAACCTTGGATAGTATCTTATTCTTCTTGGCAACATCTAATTCTTTTTCTGCTTGTTTATTTACCTCGAATAAAATAAACCTGAAAGGGCTAAGCATTAGAAAAATAATTTCTTTAATTCTCTTTTTCATTCACTATATTATTTCAAAATCGACCAAGACGCCTTCTCTTCCTTGAGCCGGAATTATACCTGAACCATAATAGTCCCCATCAATAACTGATATTTCTCCTGCATCCTTAATCCAATCTAAAGTTTCATATTTAGTCTGAGCCATTAAGTTAATTGAATAAACTCCATTTCTTAATGGAAGTTTACTTAATAAAAAAGTGACAGATTTCTTTTCCCCAGACACTGTATTTATATGATAATTAATGCAGTCCGTCCTCAAAGAGAAAAAAAAAGTATTGTTGTTCTTTGAAAAAAAACCTATAGACAAAATAGTCTTGTCTATATCACTACTACTTTCAAAGTAAAGTTTAAAATGGTAAGGGCTACCACTTATCCCCTTTTCTGATTTACCATAAATTTCCTGATTAATAAATCCGCTCCATGTAAC
>NZ_BAAHAP010000166.1:0-6056 GCF_054777495.1 Echinicola sediminis
GGGCAGTTAGGCAAAACACGAGCTCGATATTTGCTTTTTCCTGGAATCCCCACCCCCGAGACAGGAGGGCTTGTCTGCCAATTTCAACACCCTACAGTATCTAAAGACCTTTTGTCTTTTCCTTATGATACAAAGATAATACAGGCCGGTTTAAATTCAAATATTTTCAATAAAAAAGTTTAATTTTTACACTATCAATAACTTTATAAGTAAAAATTTACATAATACATAAAACAGAATATTATTTCGTAATGCTTTTTATCAAAATGTCAAATACACTCAAACTGACTAAAATCCCCTATGCTTTGCCCCCCTCCTCGCCTCTTAGGAACTCCTACCATCTCCTCCAAACAACACCAGACAATAAACCAATAATCAGTTCCTTCAAATGACATCCACAAACGCCCAATGAAGCCCTTAATAGTCATTATTCAATCCTGGACAATTGATTTGACTTAGCCTGAAGAAGTTGATTTCCGCATCAAGGCCTCTAAAGGAATGAACAAAAAAAGCCGTACCACTTAATTGAGGTACGGCCTTTCAAATAACCTATGATATTATATCAATCTGAGATTGATCAGTTGACATCCCAGAACAACTTATTGCTCAGCTTATCATTCGCTTGTACTTTGGAATAATTTTCCATGTTATAAGTCTGCTCAGACCCTGGATACATCCAACGGTTTGCAGGAAGACTTTGCTGATTGGAATTATCCACCCAAAAATCTAATTCAGGCTTCTTTAATCTACGGATTTCTGACCAGCTTTCATTTGGCTGAACTACATTGAAATGAAGCCATTTCTGTTCTGCTATCAATTCCAACTTTTCTGCAGAAGAAGTAGCGGCATCCCATGAAACAGCATCCATTGACAAGTAATCCTCAATAGCCGCATCAGTAGGCACCACTGGAGCTTCAGCATCCGCATTGTTGCTAATACCTCTCAAATACTCATAAAAACCTATCGATTGCTTGATGGCTTCCTCGTAGTGCATTTTAGCCGTGGCATCCTGATTTTCTCCAAGGTAGTATTCTGCTGCCATTAAATGTACTTCTGCCGCAGTCATGATAACACCTGGGAAAAACTGATTTCTACTGATAGTAGAACGATTATAAATGGCCAAAGTCTGAGTCAACACCAGTGCATTTTGGTCCGTTGGATTCATTAATGGATCAAGTCCAATATAATCTCCTGTTTCGGATTCCAAACCTGGCTCAAACACATAAGTCAACCTAGGGTCCTGATTATCCACCATGTGGTCCACGATAGCCTTTCCAGCTATATTTCCATCCCAACTTTCAAGACCACTTTGAAAATCATTCGCAGACATCAAGGTTCCCAAAGAATGGATTTGGAAAAGAATATTGCTATCATTTTCGGTTACTACCGGATATTCAGAAGGATTTGACAAAATGGCTCCGATTTCAGATTTAGCTCTTGCACCAAACTCACTAGTGCCACTAACCCTGGTAAGCATTCTTAACCTCAAAGAGTTTATATACTTCAACCAAAGGTCAATATCACCACGATTAACCAAATCTTGAGTTTTGAAATCCACTTCTACAGCCGCATTCAACTCTAGCCCACTCAATTCATCAGCGAAAGAAGCAAGATCGTCCAACATTTTTGCATAAATCGCATCAGCATTATCATAAGCTGGATAAGATTTAGTATAATCCCCTCCATTGGTACTCAACATGCCCGCCTCACTCCATGGAATATCTCCATACAGGTCGATCAACTGTTGCGTACGGTCATAAAAATAAGTGGTTGCAGCGATCACAAAAACGCGATTATCCTCTTTTTCCACTTCAGAAAGACCTGCATACACTTTTTGCATCTCGCGGAATTGGGCCATAAAGTTATAATAAACATCCCAACGCTCACTGACAGCTGCAGAACCAGGCACATATTGGTTTTCAACGTTCACCCACCCGGTAGCTTGGGTATACCTGTTTGAAGTAATTCTCTTCACCACAAAGTAATCCCTGTACCCAGGCAATACATAAAGGCGATTAGAATGCATCATCCCAGTAAACTGCTTGCCTACGGTAGTTTCGGCAAGTTTGGAGGGATCCGTATAATTATCCTCAAAATCTGATATAGAGCAACTCGCTAAGCCGCCAATCAGAAATACATATATAAATAATCTTTTGATATTCATGTTGTTAAATATGAGTTGTTCTTAAAATAACTATTAGAATTTCGCTCTTAACATCACACCATAAGTTCTGGTTGCCGGATTGGTACCTGCACTGGTCAATGATTGAGCCCATCTAGAACCTCCTGTCAATACCTCAGGATCTAGGTCCTTAATATTTCTATAAAGGAAGAACAAATTCCTACCGAATACCGAAATGTTCAAGTTAGACACGCCAATTTTAGAAGTGATGTAGTTAGGAACTGTATACCCTAAAGACAATTCTCTCATTTTTACATAATCATTATCCTTAACATACAACTCGTATCTTGACTGGCTGTATTGCGGCCCACCCCAGTTATAAGTATTCCAGTAATAGTAAGCTTGAGATATCACATTGTCATTCATCTCCCCGTCAGCAGTAACACCATCCATCATCATACCATCATGATAAACGGTCTCTCCATTAGGCCCTTGGGCAGTAGAATGCTCTACCTGAACACCTTTTCCATCAGCATCTAAATAATAAGCCAACCCACCTCTTTCTTCGTTCATATAGTTCAAACTTTCCTCCGTCAAACCACGGCTGATCATCCAGTTGATACCAGTTGGCATTACACTACCACCGATCTGAAAATCCATTACAGCTGAGAAGTTGAAGTTCTTATACCTAAAGTCATTGATAAAACCACCTACTGCATCAGGCATAGCGTTACCCACCTGAATCCAGTTTTCACTGTCGATTTTATAAAGACCATTTGGCTGAACGATTTTATTACCGTTTGCATCTGTTGCAATTGGACGGGCATAGAAATCACCCATAGGTCTACCCACAATGGATCTTAGCTGCGCCGCATTTCCGTCGTAATCTGCATGTAATAATTCAGTAGCGTTATTGGCCAGTTTTTCAACCTTGTTAACGTTTCTAGCGATATTGAAAGTAGCATTCCAACCAAAGTCTCTGCTCTCCATCAATGAACCGTTCAATGAAATTTCAACACCTTGATTTCTCAGGGTACCAATATTCGTAAATACTGAACCTGCACCGGCAGAAGAAGGCAATGTCAAAGGCAAAATTTGGTCACGGATCTGGGCATTATAATAAGATATGTCCAAACCGAATCGGTTGTTGAAGAAACGGGTATCTAAACCAAACTCAAATTCATGCTTTTGCTCTGGCTTAATACCATCGTTACCAAAATTGGAAGGAATCGTTGTATACAACACATTGTTACCTCCAGGCTGCTGTACCCCAAGAGAATTTTGGTTGTAAGCAATATTAGCCCTATACGTATCTGGATAATTACCCACGATACCCCAAGAACCTCTTAGCTTAGAAAAGGTAATAAACTCAGGCAAAGTAACCGCATCCGAAATAGCGAAACTGGTGTTCACAGATGGATATATAAAGGTATTGTTGTTTGGATTCATGGTGGAAATCCTGTCACGTCGAAGAGTCCCCTCTACAAACCAAACGCCTTTAAAATCAAGGTTAAGAGTTCCCATCGCTGCATCAATCACACGGTGTTCTCTCATAGACCCATTGTTAGGAAGATTGGTAGAAGCAACAACGTCAAACAAATTCTCCGTGCTCAGACCTCCATTGGTTCCTCTACTAATACTTCTAATACTCTCTCTTCTGGCAGTATAGCCTGCCATAGCACTTAATGTCACTTCATCGGTGATTTTTTTAGTGTAATTAAGCATTAAATCACCGTATAGGATATTGAACACTTCTGACTGCATACCGAAATAACCTGATGGTCCAAAGGCCAATGGTCTAGTAGTGGCTTGTTTATCTTCTGAATAACGGCTGGTAAAATCAGTAGAAACACGTGCCCTTAAGTTCAACTCATCAGTGATATCAATATGGTTAGTCAAACTACCAATCACACGATTACTAAGTTCAGATGCTCTATGTTTGTTTACTCTCCACACATAATCTGCAATATCCCCTCTGAATCCATTTCCGGTGATATTTTCATCCGGAGTCAAGCTTTGACCATTACCAGTAACGAACCTGTAGCCTCTACTGGTCTGATACCTGTCCAAATACCAAGCTCCATTATCAAAACGGGTCATCATACCGCCGAAGTTATTGATCATTCGGTCAATAGAATAAGGTCTATTCTTGGTATTTTGATTGATGTAGTTGATCATCAAATCCGTCTTGATCCTCTTGCTTACCTTATAGCTGGAATTCAAGTTCACAATGTTCTTGCTGTTACTGGAATTCAAACTTAAAGCCTCATTATCCTGACGGGTCAAGGAAAGACGGAAGTTACCATTCTCTGTGGCATTTGAGATCGCTACGTTTACTTGAGAACTCACCGGGTTATTGAACAGTGCCGCATAGTTATCTTCCTGAGCCACATATGGTCTGGACACGCCATCCCATGCCAACATCGGCTCTCCGTCAAATACAGGACCGTAGTTGGTAGTAGCATTGGGAACCGTACGCACACCGTTCTCAGTATAATTGAACCCATCTTCTGCTTGACCTAAGTCAACAACATGTTTAGGCAAACCTGGACCTCTCACATTTTGATACCTTGGCAAATAGGCGATTTTATCTACAGTATAATTGGCACTGAAATCCACATTCATACCTTTTTCGCCCGCCTTACCTTTTTTGGTGGTAATCAACACTACACCATTTACGGCTTCTGAACCGTAAAGCGCTGCAGCAGAAGCTCCTTTCAGAATGGAGATATTATCAATATCTGCCGGGTTAATGTCCAAAAGGCCGTTACCCCTCAAACGCTGATCTCCCCAATAGTTATTATTGGTCACTTCCTCATTACGGATAGGCACACCATCCATTACAATCAATGGCTGGTTTTTACCGGTAATGGAGTTCACACCACGGATCTGGATATTCACCGCAGAAGTTGCTCCACCAGCACCCGTTTGGATCCTTACACCCGGTGCTTTACCGTAAAGCGCTGAAGCTACGTTAGGAGTACCTACTTTCACCAACTCATCTGACTTGATGGTACTAGTAGCATAACCTAAGGCCTTTTGCTCCTTGGCCATACCAAAAGCAGTCACCACCACCTCATTAAGTGCCGATGCCTCTTCTTCCAAGATGATGTTGATTTCTGTCTTGTTGCCTACCTGGACCGTTTGGGAAGTAAAACCCAAAAACGAGATTTTCAAAGTCGCTCCTTCAGGAACATCCAAGGAAAAGTTACCATCCAAATCGGTGATGGTTCCCTTACTTTGGCCCTGCACAGTAACAGCAGCACCTGGCAGTGGCTGACCATTAGTATCCTTTACCGTACCTTTTACGGTAATATCAGCCTCCCTTAAGCTGATAGCCTCATTGGCTAGAGCAGTATTTTCCAAATTGTTTCCGGCCGCATAGCCTGAAAATACCACTCCTCCTACCAGCATACTCTGCGCTAGCAGGAGTTTGCCCTTCCTTAGGAAAAGCGATTTGGGATTTAATTGTTGGGTAATTTGTTTTTTCATATTTATAAGTTTAGGTGAAAGAGTTGTCTCATTGTGAAAGCCTGATACGGACTCATACCGTAATCATTTGCAATATTTTTTTCAGCACCATCACTTAAAGCATCCGTTTGCTTTAATGGCATCTTGATGATGGTCTTTTGCTTTTTAAAATCCAATCTTCAGCTATCTGGCAAATCCCAAAAGAAGTTCACCAAACAGCCACCTTATGCAATCGTTGTCGAAACCAAAACACCAGTTAATAAAAACTTAACATTCCGGTAGACAAATCCTTAATATGATGTCAGAATAGAGAGGCCTTTCCATCTTTTTTCGTAAGGCCAAAGTAGAAAGATATTTCAACTATTCAAAATTAATTTCAAAAATGTTTCCGCACACAATCAATTTGTTTGCGAAAACACCAAACGATAATCGAAAATTTAGATTTACTGAATCCCTTAAAAAC
>NZ_BAAHAP010000167.1:0-5837 GCF_054777495.1 Echinicola sediminis
AGACAATGGGGATGGTTTGTTCTTTTGAATCTATCTGAGTTAAAGTGGATAGACAACCATTAGTTTTTGAGAGGATCTAAATGACAGGATGCTCACTTCGACAAGCTCAGTGACCACAGGCTCAGCAACGAAAGGGAACTCCTCCGCAAGTTGCCCCCCTTCAATGGTAGCCCTTTTGCGTTTGGGTAAGTGTGGGGGAAAGGGTGTGGCCCGCCTGCCTTGCCGGTAGGGAGGGCAGACAATCCCCTGACAGGGAGACTCCCACGGCTTTCTCCTCTCAATCCCGCCCCAAGCCTCGGAGTGACGTTTTTTTTAAATCGGACTGAGGTTTTTATTTTAAAACTCCTATTTCGTATCCATCAATGCATTGGGCTGGGGAAGCTTGGCTCCTGTTTGCTTTTGATGGTTTTCCAAATCTGCCTTGAGTTCCCTGGCCTTGTCCGGCAACTCATGGAGTAGGTTTTTTGACTGTTTCAAATCACTTCCCAAATCGAAAAGCTCAGCCCGCTGGTCTTCATAAGTTTCGATATAGACAAAGTTTCCCTTTCTGACTGCTGCCCCAGGCTCCCAGGCGCTTCCATGGTAATGCGGATAATGCCAAAAAATAGACTCCCTTTTCCATGTCCCTCTTTGATGGAGCAAGGGAACCAAAGATTGGCCATCATTTTCAGTCACCTTATCCTCATCGATGCCGACCAGTTCAGCAATGGTATCAAAAAAGTCTATGCTGATCACCGGTTCATGGCTGGTTGAATTGGCTGCAATCCCCGGTCCCTTGATGATCAACGGTACCCGGATGCCTCCTTCATAACACCAGCCTTTTCCCGCCCGCAGGGGCTCATTGGAAGTTGGGGCTTCCCAATTATAGGTACTTTGAAGGGTGGATAAGCCGCCATTGTCCGAAGTGAAAATCACTACCGTATTTTCTGCCAAGCCCATGCTTTCCAGTTGATCCATCAGCCGCCCTACATTTTCATCCATTGCAGCGACCATGGAGGCATAGGCCGGATTATCCTGTCTCAGTTTGGTCAGTCCATCCTGCTCTTCCCGAAACCCGACCTCAGCAATATCCTCTAGCTTGGCCGCTTTGTCCTTAAAATGGTCAAAGTATTTCTTATTGGCCTGAATCGGGGTATGCACATTATAGAAGGACAGGTAAAGCAGAAAGGGCTCCTCCTTGGCCGACTCCAAAAATTTGATGGATTCATCCACCAGTCGGTCGCTCAAATATTCCCCTTCAGGGCCATCCGGAAGTTGGGGATTCTTGTAAGGTGAATAGTAGCTTGGCGGGCTGCCTTTATGGTTTCCTCCTATATTGACATCAAAGCCTTGGTGCTCTGGAAAGAACCCTTTATCCCCCAAATGCCATTTACCGGCAAAGAAGGTTCTATACCCTTGGGACTTTAGCATTTCGGCGATGGTCACCTCTTCCAGGGGCAATTCATCCAGGTCTTTGGGCCCCAGTAAAGGGCGGTTTTGGGGATCATCTCCCGGGATCCAATCGGTGATGTTCAAGGTACTTGGATATTTCCCCGTAAGGATGGAAGCCCTGGTCGGAGAGCAGACAGGAGAGGCTGCATAGGCATCCGTAAAGCGCATCCCCTCTTTGGCCAAGGCATCAATATTGGGGGTTTCATAAAAATCACTGCCAAAACAGCCCAGGTCTGCCCAGCCCAGATCATCCACTAAAACAAATACAATATTAGGTTGTTTTTGCTCTTCCTGCTTACAGGAAACAAAAGCCAGCCCTACCAACAGCAGTGGTAAAAAGAAGGTTAATCTTATCATTTTTTTGGAAAGCAAACTGTAAAAAGGAATGCCAGGGCTATTTGTGAAGCCATAATACAATCTAATCATGAATTCTACAATGATTAAATCATATATTAGAGCTCATCAGTGGTAAAAGAAATTGAGCTAATTAACCACAAAGTTCGCAAAGGAGGCACAGAGGGAGCAAAGTTTTTTTGTAGAATCTCCGCGAACTCGGTGTACTCCGTGGTTAAACTTGTAAACCACAGAGGACTCAGAGGACACTGAGAAAATTATTGTTTTTAGTGCCCTTTGTAAAACCTCGGTGTCCTCCGTGGTAAAAAAAGCCTCAGGCAGGAAAGTTTATTAACCACAAAGTGCACAAAGGAGGCACAGAGGGAGCAAAGTTTTTTTGTAGAATCTCCGCGAACTCGGTGTACTCCGTGGTTAAACTTTTAAACCACAGAGGGCTCAGAGGACACGGAGAAAATTATTGTTTTTAGTGTCTTTGTGAAACCATTGTGTCCTCCGTGGTAAAAAAAGCCTTAGGCAGGAAAGTTTATTAACCACAAAGTGCACAAAGGAGGCACAGAGGGAGCAAAGTTTTTTTGTAGAACCTCAGCGAACTCCGTGTCCTCCGTGGTTAATCTTGTAAACCACAGAGGGCGCTGAGGACACTGAGAAAGTATTTTTTAGTGCCCTTTGTGAGACCTTAGTGTCCTCCGTGGTAAAAAAAAAGCCTCAGGCAGGAAAGTTTATTAACCACAAAGTTCGCAAAGGAGGCACAGAGGGAGCAAAGTTATTTTGTAGAACCTCGGCGAACTCGGTGTACTCCGTGGTTAAACTTTTAAACCACAGAGGGCACTGAGGACTCAGAGAAAGTATTTTTTTGTGCCCTTTGTAAAACCACTGTGTCCTCCGTGGTAAAAAAAGCCTCAGGCAGGAAAGTTTATTAACCACAAAGTGCACAAAGGAGGCACAGAGGGAGCAAAGTTTTTTTGTAGAACCTCAGCGAACTCGGTGTACTCCGTGGTTAAACTTTTGAACCACAGAGGGCGCTGAGGTCTCAGAGGAATCTATTGTTTTTGGTGCCGATTGTGAAATTTTAGTGTACTTCGTGGTAAAAAAAATGATGCGCTGTTATCGGAAACGGAAGCATCCTAGTGCCAATACAAGTTTGATGACAGTTCTGATAGCGTAAATTGGAGCCAAAAACATTATCATGTTTTTTTGAATAATTGAATTATTATAGTAAATTTTACCTATAAGTTTGATGGTCGGCCACATAGTTGAGTATGAAAGTAACTATGTAATTTTTGGGCACTTCAATTTTAGCTGAAGTTCAGTATGCTCTGGAGAGTGTATTCTAGGCGCACTATGAATGCTGTTAACTATTATTGTTTCACCAAGATGCCACAGTATTCAGTGTGGCACTCAAAATCTTTTTTATTATGAATGCTATTTTTCCTTCATCGGTGGTGCATCAAACCACAGAGGTTTATCAATCCAAGATTTCCGTACATTCCAAGGCAGTTTATCTTGCAATCCTGATGCTTCTTATAACATCACTGTGTTCTTTACCATGGATATATGTAGATGTGTCTGTTCAATCTGGTGGCTCCTTTCAAACGAGTATCGCTCGAAATAAGGTGCTTTCACCAGCTTCTGGCAAGGTCGCCTGGACTTCCTTGACCGAGAATAGAGAGGTAAGAAAGGGAGAGATTTTAGCCGTCATTGGTGCTGAAACGATGGAGATTGAAGCAAAGGGTTTAGTGGAACGGCTGAACGAAATAAATAACCAAATCGATGATCTCAGTTTATTAGTTGGCGGGGACACTGGTATTCCTCCACTAAAATCACAACTATATCAAGCAAACTACTTACAGTTCCAGGCCACCGTTGAAAGGCTTAATTCTTTTTTGCAAAAGAAGACCAGGGATTTTGACAGGGCTCAGGTGCTTTACGAAGAAAAGGTCATTGCATTTGCAGAATTTGACGAAATACAAATCAATTATCTGCAGGCACAAAAAGAGTTGGATCTAGTCAATAAAAAACAACAGGCGATTTGGAATCAAGAGCTTTATAAGCTAAAGGAGGAAAGGTTAAAATTAAAGGGCGAACTTGAGTTATTAGACAAGAAAAAGGAACAGCTTCAGATTCGGGCCAATGAGGCTGGAGTCCTTTCATACGTTGAGAACATAAAGCCCGGTGATTATGTATTTCCTAACCAGAGATTGGCTGAAATATCCCCTGAAGGGGAGTTACGGGCCTATACTTACGTAATACCATCAGACATTGGTTTTATCCAAAAGGGGCAAGAAGTTTTGTTTCAAGTGGAGACTTATGATTATAATCAGTGGGGATTGGCTTCTGGAAGAGTAAAAGAGGTTGGAAAAGATATTTCAATATTGCCAGATGGCTCTGCTGGTTTTTTGGTGATATGCGAAATAGACCAAAAAGCGCTATCACTGAGCAATGGTAGAATAGGTTCTTTGAAAAAGGGGATGACTTTTAATGCAAGGTATACGGTTACAAGGAGGTCACTTTTTGATTTGTTATATGATAAGGCAGACGACTGGATGAATCCTGCGGTGAACTAATTAGTAGAAGCAATTAAATCTTTTTTATATGAAGATCAATATAAAGCAGCGAGATATAACCGATTGCGGGGCGGCTTGTTTGGCTTCGGTTGGAGCTTTCTATAATGTGAATATTCCCATTTCTAAGATTCGTCAACTGGCCTCAACGGACCGCAAAGGAACCAATGTATTGGGTTTGATCGAAGCTGCCTCTAAAATGGGGTTTTCAGCAAAGGGAGTAAGAGCAGACTTTAGTGCCTTGCACGATATACCCAAGCCAAGCATTGCCCATGTGGTAATCAACAAAATCCTTCATCATTATGTGGTGATTTACAAAGTGACTGATAAGCACGTAGAAGTAATGGACCCAGCATTTGGTAAAACACAAAAATATACCCATAAAGATTTTATGGAAATTTGGACTGGTGTGCTTATTCTACTGATGAGAAATGAGGAATTCCGAGAGATAAATGATAAAACCAGCACCTTTAGAAGATTTTGGTTTTTGATAAGTCCCCATCGTTCGGTCATGCTCCAGGCATTTTTAGGAGCGGTAGTTTATACGCTACTTGGCCTTTCTACCTCCATTTATATTCAGAAAATAGTAGATCACGTTTTTGTGGGAAAGAACACCAACTTACTAAATCTCATGTCCATTACGATGTTGGTCTTGTTGGGTTTTCAGTTGTTCATTGGCGTAATGAAATCAAAGTTTATCGTCAAAACAGGCCAAAAGATAGACGCAAGGTTGATCTTAGGTTATTATAAGCATTTGTTGACACTCCCACAGCGGTTTTTTGATACCATGCGGGTGGGGGAAATCATTTCCCGAATCAATGATGCTTTCAAAATAAGAACTTTTATCAACGAAGTATCCGTTGGGCTGATTGTTAATGTTTTTGTGGTGATTTTTTCATTCGGGCTGATGTTCACCTTTTACTGGAAACTGGCAGCCATGATGGTACTGTCTGTTCCATTATATTTTGGTATTTATTGGATTACCAATCGACTCAATAAGAGGATGGAGCGCAAGCAAATGGAGAATGTTGCAGAATTGGAATCTCAACTTGTTGAATCCATCACAGCCATTGGAACGATCAAAAGATTTGGCGTAGAAAACCACGCCAATATTAAAACAGAGACAAGGTTCATTAATCTTCTGGGTTCGGTGTACAAATCCTCCATGAACGGATTGTTTTCCGGAACTTCTTCTGAGGCCATTAACAAGATTTTTGTTATCATTTTATTATGGATTGGTGCTGGATTTGTGTTAAAGAATGAGCTCACGCCCGGAGAACTAATGTCCTTTTATGCCCTTACAGGCTATTTGACAGGTCCAATATCTTCATTGATAGGAATGAACAAAATTGTTCAGAATGCATTTATCGCCGCAGACAGATTGTTCGAGATCATGGACTTGGTAGTAGAAGAATCCGAAGATACCTTTCATTTCAGTAGAGAACATATGGGGGACATTGTGTTTTCCAATGTTCACTTTCGGTATGGAAC
>NZ_BAAHAP010000168.1:0-5705 GCF_054777495.1 Echinicola sediminis
GGCCCCAAGACGGTGAGCAATTTTTAATCATATTTGAATAAATACAGGTAGACTTGATTACTTATCAAAGTGTATTTTTATACCTAATCAGTACAGTCCCTTACCTCTTTTTCACCTTTAAAATTCAATTGACATGCAAACCACGACATCATCACTCCACATTATCCAAGAAAAAATTCTTCAGGAATTTACCAGCTCCATACGGGGAAAAGTCATTACCCTTGGCCACGAGGAATACGAAAGCAGCAGACAGGTGTACAATGCCATGATCGACAAGCATCCCGCCATGATCGTCAAATGCCGGGATGTGGCCGATATTATCAGTACCATCCATTTTGCTCGGGAACAATCTCTCGATACCGCCATCCGTGGGGGAGGACACAATGCCGGAGGCCTGGGTGTGGTGGAAAATGGTTTGGTCATAGACCTGTCCCTGATGAAAGGCATCAGGATAGATCCCCTTAAAAACACCGTCCGCGCTGAAGCCGGATGCCTTCTGGGGGATATCGACCATGCCACACAGCACTTCAGAAAAGCTGTTCCTACAGGAATCCTTTCCACTACCGGAATCTCGGGACTTACACTGGGAGGAGGGATAGGGCATCTTTCCAGGGCCTATGGACTGAGTATCGACAATTTGATTGAAGCCGATGTTGTTTTGGCAGACGGCACCCTGGTAACGGCCAGTGAAGTCAGCCATCCCGATCTCTTCTGGGCCATTCGCGGCGGAGGCGGCAATTTCGGGGTGATCACCTCCTTTCTTTTCCAGCTTCATGAAGCCGGGACCGTCAACGCAGGACCGATGCTCTGGCATTTGGAGGATGCGGAAGTGATTATGCCGGCCTATAGGGATTTCATTCTCTCTGCCGCCAACAACAACTATTGCTACTTTGCCTTCTTGACAGTTCCTCCGGTTCCCATGTTTCCTGAACACCTTCATTTGAAAAAAATGTGCGGCATGGTCTGGTGCAATCTAGGGGAACAAGCTAACTCCGACAAGGCTACCAATAAATTCAGGGAATTAAAAACTCCCGCATTTGAACACGTTGGACCGATGCCTTATGCCAATCTTCAGTCGGTTTTTGATGCCTTGTATCCCAAAGGCCTCCAATGGTACTGGAAAGCAGACTTCCTTAACGAACTGAGCGATGAGGCGATTGCGAAAAACATCCAACATGCCCACTTGCTTCCAACCCCACACTCCACTGTCCATTTCTACCCCATCAATGGTGCTTGCCATAAAAAGTCCGATCAGGATACCGCTTGGGGCTATAGGAATGCCAATTGGGCCCAGGTAATCGTAGGGGTGGATCCTGATCCTGCGAATAAAGGTAAAATCAGCACTTGGGCCAAAAACTACTGGGATGCCATCCATCCCTATTCCGCAGGCGGAGCCTATGTCAATTTTATGATGGAAGAAGGCGAGGACAGGGTGAAAGCCTCCTACGGTCAAAATTATGAAAGGCTGGTGGCCATCAAAACAAAGTATGATCCCAATAATTTCTTCCATGTCAACCAAAATATCAAACCCAATGGCCGATAGTGCCCATAGGAAAGAGGCACGATAAAAAAATAAGCTGGGAGGAAACCAGTGACCTTGCACAAATCAACCAGATGACCTCTATGAAAATGATGCAGAAAATAGCGATCATCCTCTTGCTCATTATTTCTTTGGCCTGTAGCAAATCCAGGGAAAGGAAGATGGAACGGTTGATGTCCGCCCCTCCCAACATCACCATTTGTGCGATCAGCAACTTGGTATCTGATAGTGAGTGGTACAATGCCACCAATAAGGCCCCGCTATTTGATGGAATGGAGGTTTTGCACTTTCCCATCAGTACGACCGATACCTTGGCACAGAAATACTTCAATCAGGCTTTGGTGCTTTCCTATGCCTTCAATCACGCTGAGGCTGCCCGTTCCTTTTACTACGCCTCCAAACTTGATCCCGAATGTGCCATGGCTTACTGGGGCTATGCTTATGTGCTCGGTCCGAATTACAATGCCGGCATGGAAGCAGACAATTATGAAAGGGCCTATGAAGCAGCACAGAAAGCCCTTGAGCTGTCTGCAAAGGTCAGCCCCAAAGAAAAAGCCCTGATCAATGCCTTGGTCCAGCGCTATACAAAGGAAGCTCCTGAAGACCGTGCGGAGCTGGACAGGGCCTATTCCAATGCGATGAAGAAAGTACACGAGCAATTCCCCGAGGATGCTGACATTGCGGCACTGTATGCCGAATCACTGATGGACCAGCATCCTTGGGACTTATGGGACAAAGAAGGCCAGCCCAAGCCCTGGACCCCGGAAATTCTAGGAGCCCTGGAGCAGGTATTCCAAATAGCTCCCAAGCACCCCGGAGCACATCATTTTTATATCCATGCGGTAGAAGCCTCCTTTACCCCTGAGCTTGCCAATAGCAGTGCCGAAGCCTTTGACAATGATCTTGTTCCTCATGCAGGCCACCTGCTCCACATGCCCTCCCATGTTTATATCCGCACCGGGGAATACCACAAAGGCACACTGGCCAATATCCGAGCGGTGGAAGCTGACAGTATTTATACCACCACCTGCCATGCACAGGGAGCTTATCCTTTGGCCTATTTCCCGCACAACTATCATTTTATGGCTGCTACAGCCACATTGGAAGGAAACAGCAGATGGGCCTTGGAAGGGGCTGAAAAATTGGCCGAAAACACCAATAAACTGGTCATGAGGGAACCTGGCTGGGGCACCTTGCAGCACTACTATACCATCCCCTACTATGTTTATGTCAAGTTTGGAAAATGGGATAAAATATTGGAAATGAACACGGCGGACGCTCCACTTCCTTATCCTGAGGCAATCCAAGCCTATGCCAGAGGGATGGCCCAATTGGGGAAAGGCCATCTTCCAGAGGCCAAAATGGAGTTGGAAAAGCTGGAGGCATTTGCCGCTGACACCTCCTTCAGGGAGTTGACCATCTGGGACATCAACTCTGTCTATGAACTTTTGCAAATCGCCCAAAGGGTGTTAAAGGCGGAAATTATGGCGAACGAAGCCGATTATTCCTCCAGCATTGCCCTCCTCCGAGAAGCGGTAGCCATCGAAGACCAGCTAAATTATAATGAACCGCCGGATTGGTTTTTCTCCGTCCGCCACCATCTGGGAGCGGTACAGCTTGCCAGTGGGCAGTTTCAAGAAGCCATCGCCACTTACCAAGAGGACCTTAAAAACTTCCCGAAAAACGGATGGGCGCTCCATGGACTCAAGACAGCTTACGAGCATACCGCTAATTCAGCGGCCTTAGAAAAAGTAAACAAGGCCCTGCAAGAAGCGTGGAAACATGCGGATGTAAAACTGGAAGGCTCCCGGATCAGCCAATAGTCCTTCCTTATTTTTGGGAAATAATGATGCAGGGCAAGATAGCAAGGTGATCTAAGCTAGCAAAGCCTAGGCTTCCATAGCATTGGCGGAATCCTTTAAATGGAACAGACTGTCCTGCCAGTTCCGCAGAACGTTTATTGGGCGAAGGGATGGATTACTCAAATTTCTACTTTTCGCCTCAAAAAAACGACAGGCTTTCCTCGATCAATGCGGATCATATTAGGAGATTTTAAGCCCAATCGCTACGATTTCATGGCTAAAATTCCGTATATTATATCTCAAACACCCACTGATTTACAAGAGGTTATCGTTCCATTTATGTCCTGCAGCCATGAGAAAGCTTTACATCATTTATTCACTTCTTTTGACAATGATCGTATGCTGCACCTCAGAACATAAGGACATTGAGGTTTTCAGCACTGAGCTTGGGATTGAAAAAATGGAAGCCCTGAACGGATTAATAGCCTCTTTTGATCAATTTTTATTGGCCAAATACCCCGAATTGCCCCGCCTATCGGAAAAATCAACACAGTTTCTACTTGACGTCTATCGAAACAAAGCCATCAGTTTAAAGGAAATCCCTGATATAGAAAGGGTACTTTATAAGATGGAATCCAGTGGATTGAGAAAGGACATCTACATCTACGAGTCAGAAAAAGATTCTTATCCCGGATACCCTGTGGACCAGCTCATCCCTATCGAATACCCTGAGGAGTCAATGCTGCTAAGTGCGAGCCAACAAACCATTTCGCTTTTCCCTGTTTTTTTTGAAAACAGTCCGGCCAGGCCCAATAATGAGGATAGCTTGCTTAGCCTGAAATTCAACCGGAAAGGTCTTTTCATGTATGCCTTGGCCAAGTCCAAACAGGAAGATGAAAAGTACATGGGCTATATCGAGACAAAATATAAAATCGGTGACATCCACCCCTCCCTACTCGCCTTAAAACACCTGAAGGAGCTTTCTGGCCAAGCCCCCACTTGGTTTGAAAGACTTCCCTTTATCATCGATATTTATTATAAAATGTTGCTCACACAGGAGAAGAGCGAGGACAAGCTGCTTTCCATGGCCTTTTAGCTTCCTAACATACATCAAAAAACAGGGAACATTTTGGAGGGAAAGTGGAGTGAACACCATTTCCCATTTGGTTCTGACCCTAATAATGCGCTACTTCGTATAGAAAATACAGGCAGGGATACCAGCGAACCAGGGCATGCTGCCTTTACTTAACTTCCTCCGCTGAAAAGAAGTCGAGTTGGTGTCCATGGAGAACAATCCAGCTAAACTGAAACGGTAAAACATCCTATTATGCTAAACTGGAACGACATTATTCAATTTGCCAACCATGGCAATCCTACTCCCGCCAAAAAGGTGGAAAAAACAGAGGAAGAATGGAAAGAACTCCTCACTGAAGAGCAATTTCAAATCACCCGCTTAAAGGGAACCGAGAGGGCTCATAGTTCTGAGATGTGCAGCCGTTTTGAACCGGGTAAATACGCATGTACCTGTTGCGAAACCCTATTGTTTGATTCGGGGGAAAAATTTGAAAGCGGTACAGGCTGGCCTTCCTTTACCCAGCCTCTAGCTGCCAATGCCGTTGCCTACCACAAGGACGTCAGCTTTGGCATGGTAAGGGTAGAAATCACCTGTAATACCTGCGAAGCCCATTTGGGCCATGTTTTTCCGGACGGTCCCCAGCCGAGCGGCCTTCGCTATTGTGTCAATGCTGTTTCTCTTAAGAAAGTAGAATAAACTCAAATGATGCTTAAAATAGGCTTTGGCGGTGGCTGCCATTGGTGTACAGAGGCCGTATTCCAATCCATCAAAGAAGTGGAGCAGGTCGATCAGGGATGGATTGCCTCAGCAGGAGACTTTGATGAATTTTCCGAAGCTGTTGTGGTCCATTTTGATCCCTTGCTCATCAGCCAGCATGAGTTGATTGAAGCCCATCTGCTCACCCACAGCTGTACCTCCTCCCACAGCATGCGGAAAAAGTACCGCTCCGCAGTTTACTTCTTCAGCAAAGAACAGCAGCTAGCAGCCGAAGAAAGTATAAAATCCCTTCAGGATAACTGGGAAGGTAAGATCATCACCAGGGTCCTGCCCTTTGTTAAATTTAAACCTAACAAGGAGGAATTCCTGAACTACTACCTTACCAGACCCGAAGCGCCCTTTTGTGTTCGTTACATTCGCCCCAAACTGGAGGCGATAAAGCAAAGCCAAGCCGACAAGATATCCGGATAATACCGTCTACTTATCTGTTACAGCCTGTTCAAAGCCATATTTCTCCACCACGCGTTGACATTCTACTTTTCCTTTTTCGGAGGCGTGATCATAATATGGG
>NZ_BAAHAP010000169.1:0-5616 GCF_054777495.1 Echinicola sediminis
TTGCCACCTTGAAAAGCCTTGCCGAAAATCTACCTCCAATCAATTAAACAGAGGAGACCTGTAATTGAAAGTTTTAGCAAGTTTAGCCATACTAAATCATATAGCGCCTAAAATAAAAGCAGACCCTTTTCCTCTCAAAAGGAAAGAACCTGCCTTTTTTTGCCTAACTTCTTCTATAAAAAAGGAGTTACCTCCTCTATTCCACTACAGAAAACCGGATCAAATAAGCCTCATCACCATTATGGACCATTCCTATGCCCCACTGAAGCCCCTCTTTTGAAGTTCCCCCTTGAGTAAGGTCCGGTCTAAAGGCTCCAGGGGCATCGGGTCGGTTTTTGGCCATAACATAATCCTTTGAGGCATTAAAATCCACCCCTTCCGGGGCATGCACTATTTTATTGCTGAACGAAGCCAGGGCACTGACTCCATACCCTTCCGGCCAAATCATCACTTCGTGGCTTTCTCCCAAAATGGGTTCCGGATATTTGGTAAAAGGTCCTTGGGGATCATGGGAATAGGCTACCCCCATATGCGTTTTTCTGGGGCCCATATCCCCGTCAACCCGGCTCCTTCCCTTGTAATACAACCAGTAAAGTCCATTCCGGTACAACAGTGAAGCATCATCAATCCTATAACTGTCAAATTTTTCCGGCTCCACACTTATGGTCAGTACCGGCTGGTCACTGATCCGCTCGAAGGGTCCAGTAGGTGAGTCGGACACCGCCACACCCAAGGCCGTGATATCGGTAGTGGAATTATTCTCAAATTCCCCTTTAGGATTTCCCGGCGTAGGCTTTACGCCTGTATAATAAAGATAGAACGTCCCTCCTGACTCGATAATATTCGGTGTGAATACCGCATGGGAATCAAAACTACCTTTGGCTCCGGCACCGAGCAGCTCTCCCTGCTCTTCCCAGGTATATCCCTCGTCCGTGGAAGTGGCGTACCAAATGGTTCCCCAATAACCTGGTGCACGCCCGTATACTTTGGTATAATACACATAATAAACTCCATCCACCAAAATCACATCACTGGGATCCCTTCTGGTCAGGCCTTCTTCATGCCCTATCCCCGTAATGGTGTCATATTCAAATTCTAGGAATGCCCGGCCAGGCTTGGTCTGGGCATCTACTTTTACTACAGTACAAACAGTCAACAGCAGTATGATAATAGGGCACATTTTACTAATTAGGTTCATCATGAGTTATTTTGAGGTATGTTTTTAAATTCCTATCAATTTGAACATCCCGGTAATTGGGACAAATCAAATTACTTAGCAAGCTATCAGGAAATTATTGCTTCGATTCTATGACAATTTCATCCCCTTCCCGAAGCGCCAATTTCTCTTTAAAATCCAACCTCAGCTCTTGGTCTTCCACATTCAGCTTAAAGACCACCGGCTTACCATTACGTTTAACCGTCATGGCCGTCTGATTAAAATGCGCCTTGTTTAGCTTGAATGTGCTCAGATCCAGCTTACCATGATTCAACCTGAGCTTGGCAATGAACTGCCCGTCCCCTTGGCGCTGTTCATAATTGCCCCAACCCTCAGCCGCTATAAATGCAGCGGCAAAATTCTCGGGTTGGATTTTTGGGTCAAAGCCTATGATTCCTTTTGGCCCATGGTAATAAAAGCCGGAAGCATTGATAAAAGCCCCGTAGCTGGACATGGCCCGTGTATAGTGGTTACCGTATTCCACCTCATTATAGGGATTCCTCTTATCTGGGGAATACCGGTCTTCTATTGCCTTGATCAGTTCCAAGCCTTCCTGAACCAAGCCCTCTCCAATCATATGGGCGGCCGCCTGATAGGTAAAACCGGTCATGCTCTCACTAAAATAGCCTACTACCAAATTTTCCCAGTCATTCCTCACCTGCCCTGGTGCAGCCTCTTCTCCTCCCCGGGGAAAGGAAGTCATCACGGTCCCTGCTTCACCGGGCAAGGCATAATACCTTACAGGCTTAATCTTGGCTTGGGAAAGGTACTTCCCCACGTCCGGTTGATAATTGTACTTATAGATGGATTGCAAGGCCTCAACCGTCTCATCTTTGGGCAAAATTCTCGGCAAACCTACCTGCATGGCCCAGGACTGGCCCAAGACCTGATCGATATGGCAGCCATCTCCAGAATTGGGGGATACAGGGTTATCAGGATCTAATATATTGGCAAAATATTCCCCGTTAAACAATTCGCTCACCAGGTTCTTTTTACCCTGTTCCGAAATCTCCCTGCAAACTTTTTCAAAAGACTTATCGCCCATTTCACCGGCCAAGGCCTCGCCCACACGAAGTGCAGCGTTGTACAGCGTACTGGTCCAGGCTATTTTACCAAACCATTCCCTGTCAAGCGTATTGTACTGAGCACCTTCCAGCACCCCATCCAAGGGCTTGCCTCCCGTAGAGTCATGATCGATCATGTATTGGATGCTCGCTTTTATTTTACTCCAATTCTTCTCTAAAAACTCCCGGTTATCGGACATCAAATGTTCCCGATAAGCGCGCATAATAGTACCTGCCTGACCGTCTACCGCATAGCCACGACCATCATGGTGGCCAAGGTGTGATAATTCTCCCCTATAGCCAATAATGCCCTTAGGATCAAAAGAAAGTCCAAAATCAATCTGTTCCCTCAACTGCTTGGCCATATGGGGAAAAACCCGGCCCATTGCCTGCTCATAGTGATAAACGTGCGTACAAGTGCCATGGCCCAGGTAAACACCTTCCATGGCGTAAAATCGCCCTTCATTATGGGGATCATCTGTGATATCATCCAACAAGTAACAGGAGGTGGTGGCAAGAATGCTGGTATTGACAAAAGTCCGGTTCAAAAACCATTTGGGCAGGCTGGACTTATACCAGGTACGGTTCCATTTTTTGGTGCTTTCCAATAAATCAGCTTGGTGCTCATGGATATGTCTGGCCACTGCCTTGGAAGAAGGAAAGCGGGCACTGTAACCATATCTTAGGTTTTCCCTGTTTCGGATATTATGAAAGCCGCTTTCCTTGGCATGCAGATTGGGGAAATACCAAGAAATCATAAAGGAAACCGTTTTCTGATCCCCCGGATACAACTTAATTTTTTCTCCCAATGCTCCCGTTATTCCATCCCCAAGGGTTGACCTTGCCTCCATCTTATCTGTACCTACCACACCATCGAGGTTATTGATAATATCTTGGGGTGCCTGTGCGGTAGACCAGGCAGATGTACTCGGTGACATCAGGCTTAGCGTCATATTCCCATAATCGTGAAGCTCGGAAAGCGCCGTCCCTTCTGAAAAATTATAAAGTTGCAAAAGCCCATCTTCTGCCTTTATTTGATTGATATGGCTTCCCTCAGCACTGGAGGAATAATAATTGGCCATGTTTTGCAGCCACCCCAACAATTCTACCTCATGGGGCTCAATACCATTATTCTTTAAAGTAAACTCCATAATTACCGCTGGATAACTGGAGTTTTTATGGTCCGTTGGGATAAACGGACTGTAAGCCATCAATTCCACTTCAATTGGAAAATCCTCCTCCTGATAGCTCACTTTTCCCACCGGATACTCCCCTTCAAACTCAATGGAAGAAAACCCTCCCCTGCTCAAAGGCTTGATAATCGGGGTGATGGCATGATCCATTCTGATCGCAAACCCTTGCTCAAAGAGGCGGTCCTGAACCATGGGATTGATATAAAACTTATCTCCAGGACCGCCTGGCTGGATACGTTGTTTATTGAAGATGTCCCAATACCATAATTGTCCATCTCCCCCCAGATACACCTGTCCGGCACCGATGCCGCCAATGGGCATCCCGATATAGGGTGAAGGATCTTTTGGTTTCGCTTTGCAAAATGTAAAAGCGACTATCAATAATAAATTAACTAATACTAATTTTTTCATCTATTCTTCTGCTCTTCTCTTTTTAGGTTTCGAAAATTTAAACCATGAAAATACAATGAATTGAAAGGATAGACTTACCAAACATGTCGAAATATCGTCCCAAATCCCTTTTGGGACGTCCCAAAACAGCAGTATCTTTATTGGACGGATAGGTTGCTATTCCGAAACCAGCACAAAATGGCAGCTCACTTTACCCATTGGCGGAGTTACAAGATAGGCCCTATCCATTTATCTAAAAATCCAGTTGCCCTGTCTACAACTGCTTTTTATAATCGGTAGGAGTAATATTGGTTACCGATTTAAAAATTCTATAGAATGCGGTTTTTGAACTGAAGCCACATTGCTTGGCAATATGGATCATGGTGTAGGCATTATTTTTGGGATCATTCAGTTCTTTCTTGAATTCTTCCACCCTCAACTCATTTATATAATCCACAAAACTTTTTCCTTCCCCATCCTGAAACAACTGTTCTACTTTATCCGCCTCCAAATCCAACGCATCGGCACATTTTTTCACGCTATATTTCGGATTGATGAAGGCTTTATCTTGAATAATGTTACTTTTCACCCTCTCCAGCAGAAAGCGCTCAGCATCGGTAATCTCTTTTTGGGTTTTCTTTCTTCTTTTGATTAATAACAGCAACAAGCCTCCAAGAATAACCACAAGAACTATCCCTGCTCCCTTGGCATATTTCTCCCACCATGGATTATTGTAAAAAATAATTTGGTCGACCATGACATGTCCCCAATCACCAGAATGCTGATCTACAATTTCTATGGTGGCCAGCTTGCCCTTAAAGTCACTTACCTCCCATTCCTTCAACCTTAAGTTCCCATCATCCTCACCCTGGGCTGACCTGACCACCTCCCCTTCAATGAGCAAGTTCATGCAGGTAGCTCCTTCATGGCTTCCACCACCAATCAAAAACTGAATATGATCATGCTGAATGGTAAAGGGTGAAGAGATCAGCTTTCCCTGCTTAACATCGTGCTCCTCACCAAAACTGAAAGCAAAATAATTGCCCTTAAATCCATTGGCGGAAATGGGATAATACACACTGGTCCTGCTTTTGGGTTCTGAAAAGGCCTCACCGATTACCTGCCAATTATTAAAGGTCCCGCTTTCAAAATCCTCAAAAACGGATTTACGATCCACTTTTTTATCGCTCAACACAAAATGGTCCACCATGACCCGTTGAAAGTATCCATTCTCAGAGTCCGGAGCCAAGGCATCCACTATTTCCAGATACGCCTCTTTTCCCTGAAACTCCACTACATTCCAAACCACATCCCTAAGGATGAAATCATTATTGCCACTTGCTGTTCTGACTATATTATTATCTACTATGAGATTGACGCAGGCCCTGGTTTCATGTTGATGTCCGGCAATCAGAAAACTTAAAAACTTCCTATCCACCGTAAAAGGCTTGGATATCAGCTTTCCTACACCCTGAAAAGTTCCTGAATCCTTGTGCATCGAGTAAGCAAAGTATTTTCCATGGACATTGGTAATATCCTCCTGCAAGGAATCAATACGAACTGGATTTTTGAATGAGGTTCCCTGAATCTCCCATTTATCGCTAAAGGTTCCGCCTTCAAAATCTTCTAAAATAATATCCGGATCTCCTTTTGGAAGACAGGAATAGCATGCTAATAAAAAAATGGCGAAGCATCCCTTTCTTATTGTTAATCCCATTGAAAAGACCCTGATTAAATATTATGCACCTTGTCC
>NZ_BAAHAP010000170.1:0-5611 GCF_054777495.1 Echinicola sediminis
AGGGGGGGGGGGCTGCGGTTTTGATGGGGATGCCGGATGTTTTTGGATCAATTTTCTTTTCGTAAATAGCTTCTTTATAGCGAACTTCGTCCCAGGAATTTATTCCTATTGTTTTTAGATAGGGAGCATAGATTTCATCTTCATCGGATTGTCCAAAAGCACGGTATACGTGCCAGACGGGCTTTATTCCTGAAGGATCATCTTCATCATCAGGAAACTTCCTCAAACCGATTCGTAGTCCTCCCTCTTTACGATGGTCTTGCCAATTATGATATTGAAAGCCATCTATACCTTTGAGGTATTTGATTTTTTTCATGGCATAGGCCATGCCCGCGGCTTGTTCGTGGAGGTCTTTCTGACTATAACTAGGGGAATTAGTACCGTTCTCAGATAAGTACAACAGCCTTTTTTCTTTACCTTGATAAAGTGCCTCTGGGAGTTGAACCCAGGCGTTTAACACTTCTATGTTTTTAAATGTAATTAGTGGGGTATCAAAATTAAAACTTACCTTTTTATCCAACCAAGTTTTCGGTTCACGCAAAGATTCGGGATAAGGGTGCTGGGCAATGCCCCAATCAAAATCTCCTTCCCTTTTTGAGAACCGAAGTAAATGCTCCAACAATTCTTTGGACAGATAAAAGTGGGGGTTGGAAGTCCAGTTCCAGTAATGAGTAAGGCTAATGAATACCTTTGAGTGGGGGATATAACTTTTTGCAATATTGTTAATGATCCGCATGGACTTATGATAAAGGTCCAGAAATACTAAGGAAGATTTATCTCCTGCATTGGTCCAAACCCAGCCCGCATCTACTTCATTGTGGACAATCCAATGGTGGATCCGGCCATATTTTTTGTCAGGTCTCATGTACCGGTCTGCCAAAAAATCTATGACCGCTGCATAAAACTGCACTCCTTCTGGGGAGGTCACGTTGGGCATGCTATATATACCGGATGGATCGCAGTCTGGATGTTGTAAGATGTTGCCTATTCTTTTGTCAGGAGAATCAGAGGCTTTATCCACTAATATGATGGCAGATACCTCAATGTTTCGCTTTGCCGCTTCCAGAAAGGATCGGTCATATCCTGCTAGAATGTTTTTATCAAAATAATAAGTTTTCCCTAAATAATTGTGTTCTATATGATGTGGGGCGGGGCTGGATTTATAGAATTTATTCACCCAGATATTGATGGTGGCACTGGAAATATCCAAATCGTCCAAATCTGTGGTAGGGGCCGCCCTGTCAGCACTATATCCACCTATTCCCTTAATGGTCCTTGGAGGTTCGAATTCATAATTGTATTGTGATGATATGGAATCCGGATGCCTTGCATGAGAAGCTGTTACGTAACAATTTTCGATTTTTTTGAGGATGATCCATTTTGAAAGTAAGCGGTCATATGTAAAACCATTGCGTTCAATGAATCGATCCATGGAAATATTAAATATTCCTTCATTGTCCAAGTTAAGCTCCTGGATGACTTCCAATTCATTTGTTTGTGTAGCATCGGAATATACCGGGACTTCTGCGAGTACATATTCTATACCGGATTTATCTAATACACCTTTAATGTTGACCGTATTTTTTTCAATGCTAACGCTACTGATTTTAGAAGCAAAATCATTTGAAAGGTAGGATTGTAATCTCTTTTCGTATTGAAGTTCTTGTTTTTTTACAGTCTCTTTTCGAGCATAAAGTTCTTTTTCTCTTCGGGTTTGTGTCCTTACTTTTAATGATCTGATCTGGATATTGATTCCCGGAGAACCTCCGAAGTCTATCCTAAGAATATCCCCTGATTTACCCCAAGATTTTCTGGCCTCTGTGATGTCAATAGTAAATTCCACCCAACCCTCGGAGGATCCTATGTCTCTGACCATTACAGGACTTCGTTTTTCAGTAAGCGGATAAAAATATAACTCAAAAAAATCCATTCCCGTAGGACAAAAATATTCAAAAGATACGATGTTATGGTCCTTGCTCAAGTCTTTGGTCAATGGGTGAGAGAAAATATAAGGATCACTTCCAGTGGTTTCAATGTCATAAGTATTTTGATCAATCTCTGAGACCACTAAATCATTTGTTTTTTTTAGATCCAGCAGAAAAAGCTCAGGTTCCTTTGGAAATTGAAAAGATAATAAGAACCCAAACAAGAATAATAAAGGCTTCATTTATTTTAAGGGTTAATGTCAATTTATCCCAATTTAGGGGGTGTACTTAAAAAAGGTATCCTGTTTTGTACGGGACGTTACGAAGCAGGATGAAAAATGATTTTCCAAAGAATATTTTTGATTAATTAGATAATGAACCAGCCAATTATTCTCATTAGCTATTCAAGTTATATGAGTCATTTCCCCTTAAATAAGAAAAATATGAAAATAATATTTTTTGTGTTGTTTACGGTTTTATGGTTGTCCCATTCCTCATTTTGCCAAGACAAGCCTAATATAATTATTATTTATACAGATGATCAGGGATATGCAGATGTCGGTGCACAGGGATATCGAACAGACCTTAAGACTCCTCATTTAGACAAATTGGCCAAAGATGGAGTAAGAATGACTTCCGGATATGTGACAGCCCCTCAATGCATTCCTTCTCGATCAGGCTTGCTATCTGGCAAGTATCAGCAACGGTTTGGTTTAGATCATAACGGTACCATCCCCATGCCATTGGATCAGGAGCTGCTTCCGGAAATGATGAGAAAAGAGGGATATGTTACTGGCATGACTGGAAAATGGCATTTAGACCCCAATCATCAGCAAATGGCATGGGTTGATGAAAACTTACCCGACTTAAATGGAAAAGATGTTAAGGCTTCTGATATCCCATTGGTAAAAAAAATGGCGTATTTTCCCTCTTCACGGGGTTTCGATGAATTTTTCTACGGTCCTCTTAATAGATACTGGGCCAATTATGACTTGGAAGGAAACAGTATTGAACCACAGTGGAGAAAGGAAGAAGGTTTTCGTTTGGACATCCAGACCAAGGCCACAACAACATTTATAAAGAGAAATAAGGATAAACCATTTTTCTTTTACCTATCATATTTTGCTCCTCATGTCCCCTTAGAAGCTACAGAAAAGTACCTCAGCCGGTTTCCTGAAGATATGCCCGAAAGAAGAAGGTACTGCTTGGCCATGATGGCTGCCATTGATGATGGTGTGGGTAAGATTAGGGAGACCTTGAGTACGCTAGGGCTGTTAGAAAATACCCTCATATTTTTTATCAGTGATAATGGAGCTCCACTTAAAATAGAAAAAAAGGATGTTCCTATTTCATTTAAAGGCGGTGCCTGGGATGGATCCCTGAATGATCCATTGGTGGGGGAGAAAGGAATGATAACTGAGGGTGGTATAAGAGTTCCCTTTATTGTTTCTTGGCCTAATAAATTGCCAAAGGGAAAAGTCTATCATCGTCCTGTGATTTCACTTGATGTAGCAGCAACTTCATTAGCAGTGGCCGGTGCAAAACCAAATAGAAATTTGGATGGCATAAATCTAATTCCATTTCTTGATGGTTCAAATTCTAAAGATCCTCACAAAGCTTTGTTTTGGAGGTTTTGGGGGCAATCTGCTGTAAGGTCTGGAGATTATAAATATCTGGTCTACGGAAAAAACGAATTTTTATTTGACCTCAGTGAAAGTCCGGTAGAAAGAGAAAATCTGATTGATAAGTATCCTAATAAAGTAAAAAAATTGAGGGCCAGGCTTGAAAATTGGGCTAAGGACTTAAAAAATCCAGGCATTCCTGAGGAGGTGTTAATGGATAGCGAGCGACAGTGGTTTGACTATTATTTAAAAAAGTAAAAGATGACATTGATTATTAAAAAAATATCGTTTCTCATCCTTCTGGTATATGCGGTGATAGGTGAAATGTACGGACAAAGCATTCGAAAAGAACTCTTTGTATTCGATTTTGAAATGGATCAAATTCCAATAAAAGAAAGGGTTGAACTTTTGAGTGAGTTGAAGATACAAGGAGTGACCTTTGCTGTTAAGAATGATTCTCAGAGGGAAAAATATAGGCAATACCTGAGTACAAAACAGTTTCAAACGGGTGAAATGTCAATTCCTGTGGTTTATTTCCCATTCAGTTTTGAAAATAGTTCCGAAGATGAAAAGTGGCGGAAAACTTTAGAGCTTCCAGCACTAAAAAGCCTTTGGGTAATTATTCAGAAAGAAGAAGCCAGCAAAGAAAAGACCCTGGCCCTTTTGAAGGAAATGACGCAAGAGGCCCACGAACTTGGTAAAGACATTGTTATCTATCCTCATGATAACACTTTTATTGAATCGGTGGAAGAAGCTATTCCTTACATTAAAGAAATCAATGCTCCCAATTTATTCCTAACCATGCATTCCTGTCATGAGTTAAGAGCCGGTAATGGAGAAAGAATGTTGGAAGTGGCCATAAAAGCAATGCCATTTTTGAAGTATGTGTCTGTAGCTGGGGCAGATATTACTTTACGACCAAATAATAAGGCGAATTGGTCTGATGCTATTAAACCACTTGATGAGGGGGATTACGATATCAATAAATTTTTGGATGCTTTAATAAAAATAGGGTATGATGGGGAAATTTTTCTTCACACTTTTGGCATAAAACAAAAAACTGAAAATCACCTGAGTAGGTCTGTAAATTGGTGGAGAAAGCGTGTAGAAATGTTTGAAAATATGCCTAAAACAATTTCGGATGCATTGGATGCACCAGAAAATGCTTACTGGGACCAGGAAACAAATGCATGGTATGTTTCCAGTTTGGGTGGAGGAAAAGTTACGCTTGAAAAAGATCAATATGGATGGATAACTAAACTTGATCAATTCGGGAAGGTGTTGGATGAGCGATGGGTGGAAGGATTGGACGCACCAACAGGAATGGCTTCCTGGAAAGGACATTTGTATGTAGGAGATAGGGGGGGACTGGTTGAAATAGATATGAGCAAAGGGGAAATCATTAGAAAAATTGAATTGCCAAAAGCAGAATTTATAAATGATGTGGCTATTGGTGCAAATGGAGATATTTTTGTTTCTGATACTTATGCCAACCGTATTTACAAGGTTTCGGATATGGGTAAAGTAGAAATTTGGCTAGAAGATGAAGAGCTGGAATTTCCCAATGGATTGTGGGTAGATGGGGATGATTTAATTGTGGCGACATGGGGCCCCATGACCAACATAGCTACATTCGAGACAAGCAGAAAAGGCAAAATAATTATAGTGAATCTAGAAAACAAGATTATTAAGTCTTTGGGGACAGGCAAGCCAATAGCCAATCTGGATGGAGTGGTTAAATACAAGGAAAATTATTATGCGACAGATTGGACTGGAGGAAGATTATTGAAAATTGATCAACATGGAAACGTGAAAGAACTTGTTACCGGATTTAATCAGTTTGCAGATTTAGGAATTGACCCATCTACAGGAATAATTATGGTTCCTGAAATGAGTAAAAACAGGGTGATCAAAGTGAATATTGGAGCATTATAAAAGGGAGTGTTAGCTAAACTCTGTCCTTTCCCTTCCCTGGGGCTAGCCCCAGGGAAGGGAAATTTCCACTAAATAATTAGGTTTCCGTATTGATGTCCAAACTGATCCTCCCCTCAAATTTAATGGCCA
>NZ_BAAHAP010000171.1:0-5383 GCF_054777495.1 Echinicola sediminis
GGTTGGTTTTAAGTACAAACTTCCCAAGGCATATACAAAGGTCACAAGCTAAGTTTTGGAATAAAAGCCTTTGAGGCTTTTGTGTTGACTCGGTGCCCTTGGTGGTTAAAAAGTGAAGGTTAAAATCTTGGAAATCCCATTGTATTGCTTTTTTCTTTTTTAAAAGTTTACAAATTGAAAACTTTTATTTAACTTCATTTGTTTAAGAAAGTGTCTATTGAAAAATATTATAGCCGTTAGGAATATTGTAGAGTTTTACAATAAGCATCCGGATTCAAAGGTTAGCTTACAAAACTGGATGGCTATAACGAAACATGCCAGATGGAATAAACCATCTGATGTAGTGGCGGATTTTCCAGATGCCGATCCGATTAAAAACAATAGAGTGGTATTTAATATAGCAGGGAATAAGTACCGTTTGATCGTTCAGGTCAGTTATTTAAGGCAATGGGTATTTGTAAAGTTTATGGGTACGCATGCTGAATATGATAAAATAGATGCCAATACTGTCGAGCAATATTGATAATGAAAGGGAGGAGAAAATGAAATGGGATAAAGTAATCACTTCTGAAAAGGAATACGAGGCTGCTTTGAAACGTTTGTCGGGATTATTTGAAGCGGCTCCAGATACAGCTGAAGGCATGGAGGCGGAGTTGCTGGTGACACTGATCGAAAAGTACGAAAAGGAACATTTCCCGATTTCATTGCCAGAGCCTATAGAGGCCATTCAGGAAGTGATGGCCAGAAAGGGACTTAAAGATAAGGATTTGATTCCTGTTATGGGGAGTAAGTCTGCAGTCAGCCTTGTTCTCAATAGGAAAAGGCCGCTTACTATAGATATGATCAGGAATTTATCTGGGTTTTTAGGACTTCCAGTCGAAGCACTTATTCAGCCTTATGAAATCAATGGGGATAGGAAGGAAGACTTGAACCAAGCTAAGTTTTAATCACAAACTTCTCAGGGCATACACAAAGGTCACAAGCTAAGTTTTGGAATAAAAGCCTTTGTGCTACCACCGTGTCCTCTGTGGTTATATAAAAAAAGGCCGAAGTGTTTAAGTGCTCCGACCATTAATTATTTAAAGACTTCTGATTTTTACTCCTTCGGTCGCTTTGCCTGAAGCTCGATGTCCACCAGATCCGCCACCTTAATCGGTTTTTTGCTTTCAATGCTTTTTCTGGCCGCAATGCCTATCAATATGGACATGGCTCCATCCCTCGTTCCGGCAGATTGACGATAAGGATCCGCCATATTGGGGTCCTTGAAGAGTTTGTCTTTCAGTCGTACGTCTCCCCCGCCATGACCGCCTCCTGCATGGGGAATGGTGATGATCTCAGTCTCCCCAAAGTTCTTGGTCCATCTAAGTTCATCGGCGGGCTCTTCCTCCCAAGGCTGGCTTTCCTTGATCCAGGCCTCCAGACGGCCCTTGGTGCCGTTGAAGGCGATGCGGTAACCCTCATAAGGAGAATAGGTGGTGAGGGAATAGCTGACCTGCACATCATTCATGTATTTGATCTGGACAGCCATCTTATCATAAATGTCTATATCTTCCCGATAAACACATCCATCCCTTAAATAACCGTCATATTGTTCATTGTCGGTATAGAGGCCGGTAAGTCGTTCGCTTTTGGTAATGTCCCAGTAGAAATCGCATTTTCCTTTGTGTGGGCATGGTCGGCAGTGCGAATGACGGAAAGGACCGTTTTTTCCATAAAATTCCAGTTTGCCATAGGCAAAGACCTCTTCAGGGTCGGAGTCCAGCCACCAATTGAGCAGGTCAAAATGATGGGTGGATTTGTGGACCAGTAAGGTGCCGCCTTTGTCCCTATAACCGTGCCAGCGCCTAAAATAAGAAGCTCCGTGGTCGGTGTCCAAGTACCAATGAAAATCCACTGAAGTCACTGTTCCTATGGCTCCATTATGGAGCAGTTCATAGATTTTTTGACGGTGCGGACTGTAGCGGTAGTTAAAAGTGACAATGACCTGCTTGCCTGTTTTTCGCTCTGCATTGAGGATATTCTGGCATTTGATCTCATCAGTGGTCATGGGTTTTTCCGTGATGACATTAGCACCGGCTTCCAGTCCCTTGATGATGAACTGGTCATGTGTACTGTCCATAGTGGTCACGATCAGTACATCCAGCTTTACGGTGGCCATCATTTCGTCAAAGTCCACAAAGGTCGGGCAATCAGTACCGATATATTCTTTGCCATAGGCAAGTCGGCCGGGGTTGATGTCCGAAAGGCCCACAAATTCCACTTCATTAGGATAATCCTGTACTACGCTCTTTCCGAACATGCTTGTGCCGCGTATGCCGGTGCCTACCAAGGCTATGCGTAGTTTTTTGCTTGGATCATCACGCAGTGCCAATGCTTTTGCAATAGGATGAAGAAAAAATGAACTGGCAGCCATTAATCCTGCCTTACTAAGAAAGTCTCTTCGTTGTTGGTTGGTTGATTGATTTGACATTTGGTTTTGGGTTATTGTTCCATGATAATATAACTAAAAAGTGTCCTTGAACTGTACTGTTGTGGAAGGTATTATGTGAGTGGTAAAATTGATGGTTTTGTTTTAACCACAAAGTTCCCAAAGATTCCACAGAGGTAAACAGAGAGGTTTTCAGAAATAAAGTTTCAGCGGCCTTAGCGCTTTCTCAGTGCCCTCCGTGGTTAAAAGAGTTTGGCGTCCAAGTCTAAAGACATTAACGAGTGAAGAGTCTATTGGGGTTGAAAACAAAAAAAGCCATCCGCCAATGGCGGACGGCCTTTTCCACATCCAAAACAAACAATTAACCAATTAAATTACCTTCATCATCCCATTGGGCCAGCGTAGCCCTGGTATCGGGATTCATATAAATGGGAAGATATTTTTCTTCCAGTTTAAAACCGTGCTTGTCCATTACTTCTTGAGGAATACCATCCCATACATTGGGGCGGTTACCTTTGTAGTCCAGGTCTTTGAAGCCTTCCTGCGAAGTAAAGAAGCCGGTAGAAGTAAGGTTTCTAAGGGTATTGAAAAACTTCACGCCTCTTTTCATCTCCGGTCTTGCCTTATCTGGATAGGCAATGTCGTCAATGATCTGTATACGTTCAGCTTCACTGGCTTCCATAAAGGATTTGCCAAAGCGGTCACTGGCTTCGGTATCGAGCCACATCAAACCTCCTCGCATCGGGGTTTGATAGTAAGGCATATCTTTGACGATGAATTCTATGAAATCCGGAACCCCGGCATCCGTTGCGCTTCCGGAAACATCATCTTTCGGGATAACCACGTCTACCAGATAGTTCAGCTTTTTCATCTCGTCTTCGGTAAAGAAAACATCTTCCTTCAAAGCGGCATTATGGGCCATTTCCTCCGGGGTCCGTCCCCATTTGGTGCCTTCGCCGATTTTTGGAGCATGAGGGATCTCTTTAGGAGCTTCGGGACCACAGCCGGTCATAAACATGCCGGTGGCCAATGATCCCGTGAACAACAACTTTAAATTTTCTCTTCTATTCATAATGCTGCCCTTTTAGATGTTTTTCTTTTTCAGTTCGCCGACAATAAAGTCGGAAGTTCTCCAAGCCAAGGCCAAGATGGTCCAGGTAGGATTCTTATCCGCTTGGGATACAAACGGTCCACCATCCACTACAAAAAGATTTTTGCATTCGTGTGCTTGGCAATTACTGTTCAATACCGAGGTGTTTGGATTATTGCCCATCCTAGTAGTACCTACTTCGTGGATAATCCTTCCAGGGGTAAGTAGCCCGTATTGGGTTTCAGGTCCTGGTTTGTCGCCAAATAATACAGCACCGGCATTGGTCAATACTTCCTCAAAAGTATCCTGCATGTGCTTGGCTTGATTGACCTCTTGGTCTGTCCAGTTGTAGTTGAATTTCAATACCGGAATACCGTATTTGTCCACTGTATTATTGTCGATTTCACAGTAGTTTTCATATCTCGGGATACTTTCTCCTCTTCCTGACATGCCCACCATGGTGCCGAAGTAACGGCGGATATCTTTTTTCAGACCTTCTCCATAACCACCTGCAGGACCAGGGTTGCCAAATTCATCTTTGATATGCTTCCGGATGGTGTCCATGCCAAAACCGAATCCATAGGATGGCATGCTCATGCCTCCCCAGTATTCGATATGATAACCTCTGGCAAAATCCAATTTGCTGTTGTCCAGCCACCAGGGGGTATATACGTGCATGCCGCCCACACCGTCTTCGTTGTATTTTTGTCTGTCCACAAGGTCAGGCAGGAAGCCCATTCGGTCCGATCCAGTCGAATCGTGGAGGTATCTTCCGACCATGCCGCTGCCATTGCCCAAACCATCTGGATGGGTTTTGGATTTGGAGTTGAGCATGATACGTGCAGACTCACAGGCTGAAGCTCCAAGGACTACTACCCTTGACTTGAGCTTATATTCCTTCATGTCCACTTTACTGATGTAAGAAACACCGGTGGCCAGTCCTTTTTCGTCTGTTGTGACTTTTCGAACCATGGCATAAGTGTACAGGTCTACCTTGCCTTTTTTCATGGCCGGTTTTACCAAGCAGGTTCCTGATGAGAAGTCCGCGTAAGCCTGACAGGCCCTGTTACATTGGTTACAGAAGAAACAAGCTCCACGCTCATTATTAATGGGCTTGGTAAGGATGGACAGCCTTGAAGGCATTACAGGAACACCAATTTTATCGGCTCCTTTTTTAATATAAAGTTCATGCAGTCGGGGCTTTGGTGGTGGAAGGAAAAAACCATCCGGTTCATTGTAAATGCCCTCTTTGGAACCAAATACCCCAATAAGTTTGTCCACTCTATCGTAATAGGGTTTGATGTCATCGTAACCGATCGGCCAGTTGTCTCCCAGACCGTCGATGTCTTTCCTTTTAAAATCGTTGGGACCGAAGCGAAGGGAAATCCTTCCCCAGTGGTTGGTACGTCCACCGAGCATTCTGGACCGGAACCAGTCGAACTTGGTGTTGCCTTCAAAGGTATAAGGCTCTCCTTCGATGTCCCAGCCACCAATGGCGGCATCAAAGTCACCGAAAGGTCTGAGACGGGTGCTTGCTCCTCTTCTGGGGGATTCCCAAGGCGGTCTTAATTGGGTTCTGTCTTCTTCTTTAGCAGGGTCAAAATCTCCCCCCGCTTCCACAACAGCCACCGAGAAACCGGCCTCAGAGAGGATCTTAGAGGCCATGCCTCCCCCTGCTCCCGAACCGACGATGATAACATCGTAGGCTTCTCCCGGTGAATTAATTTGAAAACTCATATAGAATAATTTTAGGGTTGTCTCTTAAGTTAGTTTAAACCTTTACAAATTGGAAGAGAATGCATCTATTTTGAAATCTTTTGAATCCATTCTTATTTAGACTCATTTTCCATCCAATCTGCTGTCAA
>NZ_BAAHAP010000172.1:0-5346 GCF_054777495.1 Echinicola sediminis
TTTGTGAATTGTTGGATGAAATCTATCCTAAGGCTGATGGAAGTTATAAGGAGCAGATTTCCTATGTGGAAGATAGGGCAGGCCATGATCGAAGGTACGCGATAGATGCTTCTAAAATTGAGCAAAATTTGGCTTGGAGAGCTGAAGAAAATTTTGAAAGTGGCATAAAGAAAACAGTGGCTTGGTATTTGGAAAAGTATAAAGATTTAAAATCAGTTGTTTAATTGTCTTTTGGAGAGTTGAGTTAAAAACGTTTGCCTTTAGATTACTTACGACCAGTAACTGGAGCCTATTTCTCAATGCCTTGCTAAACCATAAAGGATTGACAAGGATAATTTATTGAATTCTTGGTTAATTGTAGGCATAAGTTAGATGTAATAGCGTCTAGTAGGTTCAGGCCTGCAAAAATTTTCTAACCAAAAGAAGAAGGAGACTGAAGTTGAATGTCTCAGCCTATTTCTAAGTCAAATATCCTAAGTAGGCTCTTTTAAAAGGCTTAAAGAAAAGTTAAATAGTTTCATTATTTCTCAGGAGAGAAAACTGTTCTGGTTTTATTCGAGATGTCAAAGTGAATATTCCTATCATCTTTATATATTTACAAAAAAATTAACACCACACCTAGTCTGAGAGTGAAAATGCATAACCAACGTTCTTTTTTTTTATTCCCTTTATTTGTACTGGTACTAACGGTTACCTCCTGTATGTCAAATAAAAAAATCATCTATTTACAAAATGAAGAAGGCAGCAATGGCTTAAATGAGGGTGAATTGATTACCTATGATATGCCGGAGTACCGATTACAATACAATGATATTATTGATGTAAAGGTGCTTACGGCAGAGGATATATTAAAAGAAGGCTTCAACTCCTTAAATTCACAGCAATCGACAAGAATGCAAGGAGCACAGGGAGGGGGAGACATTTATTACATGACCGGGTATCAGGTGGACAAAGAGGGGAATATTCGACTCCCTTTAGCAGGGAATGTACTGGTAAGAGACCTCACCATTGAGGAAGCCCGACTGGCGATAGAAAATGCCCTTAGAAAATACGTTACCTCAGAACTTTATGTAAGGGTAAAATTAGGAGGAATTCGTTATACAGCCTTGGGCGAGTTCCGAAGTCCGGGAAAGTTTGTTGTCCTACAGGACCGCATGACGATCTTTGAGGCCATTGCCAATGCCGGAGATTTAAATACAGTGGCAAAAAGGGATGAGATCTTGCTGATCAGGCAATATCCTAACGGTTCTAAAATACATAAAATCAATCTTAACGATAGAAATATCATAAAATCCCCCTATTACTTTATTCAGCCTAATGATCAGCTCTATGCGGAACCGATGAAAGTCAGAGAGTTAGGTGCAGGGGAGAATACCTCACAATCTTTGGCGCTTATTATTTCATCCATATCTGCCATTGCTTTAGTGCTAAACTTCATTAAATAACATGAGTAATTTTCAACAAAAAGAAGTATCATCTACCGCATTTCAAATCAATCAGGGAGGTGGATCTGATGTAAATAAATTTTTGACAAAATACTTAAGGTATTGGCCATGGATTGTGCTATGTATGGTTCTTGGTGGCGGTTCAGCTTATTTTTATAACAAAACACTTACACCTATTTGGGAAGTGAATTCTACCGTATTAATAGAAAGTGGTAAGGGAAATAATATGGGGCTGAACTTATTTGATGGTGCTGGAATGTTTGGGTCCAGGAATCAATTTTATAATGAAATTGGTGTTTTTAAGTCTTATAGTTTGGCTGAGCAAACAATTAACGAACTCAACTTAAACGTAGAGTTCTATAATGAGGGGGTTTTTGGTTTTAGGAGAGTTTATGGGAATTCACCGATCCAGATAGAAATAGATTGGGAGCATGAACAAATTGTCGGTGGAATGTATAAGCTAACTTTCGGGGGGGGGAATGAAGTGAACATAGCTGCATATGAAGAAGAATTTCAGCTCTTTAGTCCCAAGGATCCCTTTTATAAAATGGGCTTGGGTAATGCCTCATTGCCAGAGGGGACTTTTCAATTTAACCAATGGATAGAGGGAGAGTCCTTTCGATTTAAAATGGAGAACTTGGGACTTCAGAAAGGAGATGTGGTATTTTTCCGTTTAATAGACACGCCTTCATTGGCTCGATCATATAGTGGTAACTTAAGAGTGTCTCAGGCCGATAAGATGACTTCCATACTAGAATTAAGTATAAACACTCCTGTGAGAAGAATGGGAGAGGATTACCTTAATAAACTAATGGAGGTATATTTAGAAAAAGAACTGGAGCAAAAAAATAAAACATCTGAAAATACTATCCGCTTTATAGAAAACCAACTTCATGGCATTACGGATTCCCTGACCTTTTTTGAAGACAAATTGGAAAATTACCGATCTGAAAATATGGTGTTTGACCTAAGTGAAAAAGGAACACAGATATTTGAACGGTTACAAAATTTAGAAGGGGATAAATCACAAGCAGAAATTAGCCTAAAGTATTATCAGTCTCTAAGGGAGTATGTTCAATCCAATAATAACGGCGATTTACTAATGCCTTCTTTAGTGGGGATAGATGATCCCATGGTAAATACGTTGGTGGAAAAACTAGTGGAGTTGCAATCAGAAAAAAAACGACTGGAAAGCAACTTCTCTGAGCAGAATTTGGCTGTAAAGGATGTGAATGCCCGATTGGAAAACGCAAAAAAAGCATTGTGGGAAAATATTAATTCGGCAATCAAAAACATGTCCGGTTTAATAGGAGAGATAAAGGGGGAGATAAAGCAAGTGGAAAAGCAAATCAATGGACTTCCCGAGACTGAAAGGGCATTATTGGGGATACAGCGTAAATTCAGTGTCAACGAAGACATTTACGTCTATTTATTGCAAAAGAGGGCTGAGGCAGAAATCACCAAAGCTTCCAATGCCCCGGATAATTCGATATTGGATAGGGCCAGGGCAGGATCATTGATTGCTCCGAAAAGTAGAAATAACCTTTTAATGGGACTACTTTTAGGGTTTATTCTGCCTGTTGGATTGATATATTTAAGAGACCTATTGAATGTCAAGATTGAAGATGTTAAAGAGCTTGAAAAATTGGCTAAAGTACCTGTGGTGGCTAAAATAGGAAGAGGGAAGGGGAAAAACCCCATTCCTGTAATCACCAACCCTAAATCCCCATTAACGGAATCCTTTAGAAGTTTGAGGGCTGATATGACCTATTTAAGTCCCAATAAGAACGATAGGATGACGATTTTATTTACCTCTACCATCTCTGGTGAAGGCAAAACCTTTTGTGCAGTGAATACCGCTGCTGCCTTTTGTATTAAAGGAAAAAAGACGTTATTAATGGGCTTGGACCTGAGAAAACCAAGGATTGCGGAGGATTTTAATCTGGTCAATGATAAGGGGATAAGTACCTATTTAAGCTCTAAAAGGAGTTGGAAGGATTTGGTATTCTCAAGTGGGACTGAAAATCTTGATATATTACTATCTGGGCCTATTCCTCCTAATCCCGCAGAAATCCTTCTATCAGAAAGGTTTGAACAATTGATGCAGGAAGTGAAAGAAGAATATGAAGTGGTTATTCTCGATTGTCCTCCTGTAGGCTTGGTTTCTGAAACCAAAGAACTTTTTAAATATGCAGATATTAACCTCTTTGTTCTTCGCCAGCAGTATTCCCGAAAGGAGAATATAGATTTGTTAAATGACCTTCATGAACGAGGAGGGGTCAGAAAGCTATATGGTCTGTTTAATGATGTGCATATGGGGAATTCAGGTTATGGCTATGGCTATGGTTATGGTTATGGTTATGGTTATGGTTATCATGAAGAAGAAAAGGCGCCTTGGTATAAAAGGGTATTAAAAAGGGCTTGAATGTTTTATGGAGGTTTAATCTAGTAGAGATCTGTAGGAGCACATATTAAGTCATAATGTAGCAGTCCTGCTTTTATAACATCAGTGCTAACAAAGCCAAATGGAGCGAAGCAATCCCTGTTTGATGTCGAAAAAAGTTTAGCTTTTCCGTTATGGTTATAACTGGCAATGAGTAAGAACACGCTAAAGGGGCAAATCATAGAAGCCTGGGGTTGCATCCCCAGGCTAAACTACTCCATGAAGCTCATGTTTTTGCCGGACAAATGTCAATAGCGAATATGAATTGCCGCCCAAATTTGTAGATTTCAATTAAGAACTTTATCCAAGATAATGTTTTGAAGTACTTAGTCGGAAGAGATTAGAAATCATAAACCCAAAAATATTAGGTGAAATGATTCCCCTCCTGACTTATCAAACAGCCTCATCAAGACCTTTTCAATTCAGTCGGACGGGCCAGCCAAGACAAAGATCGGGGAGGTGTTTTCTGATTAACCTAAGTTCAGTTTAAAAAGTAGTGAAATAGGTGCACTACCGTCATTGAGATCCACGCGGCTTCTGCATATAGCCTTAGTGGAAAAGCCTTTCCTCCTTCGAAATAAAAAATGTATAACTTTTTGGTCATTACGATGACTGGTAGAAAGAACTCCACCTCTTAAAGGGCAAGCGACCTATTATAGATTTAAGATTGACTTTGTGCTATTTTGTTAAGAGATACAATTTTTTACTGTTAATAATTATTTAATAAAATGCTGTTTTTTAGATATTTTATTTAAAAAAGTTGTTTAAAAAGTAATTTTTTGAAAAAAAATAGCCCATATTTGCAGCAAAGTTTGTGAAGAAGGAGTGTGGTTGTTAGCAACAATTAATCCGTTGGCGACAGTGATGGTGTTATTGTCAATTCGATTATTTTAGAGGTCTTGGAGAGTTTTGTTATTGTAGCTCTAATGAGGAGGACATTGAATGAAACTACAAATGGGACTGACGTGGCAACGCTGTGTGTGGCCATAATTGGTGACTTTTTTTGATAGAAAAATACTGGTCATTTTAAATAGTTGATTTTGGCTAAAAAACTGCCTTTGATAAGATACGAACAGTGGAGAGTATTCGCATAGTGGAGACTGGGAATTGGAAGGAGAAAAATAAGAAACTAAGAATTTTATCATTTTGTTAATTACGATTATCCGGAATTACACCAGTAAATTTATTTCTCACAGATTCCACAAAATTTCACGGAACTAAAAAAAACTTTTCTGTGGGTTTCTGTGCATTCTGTGAGAGATCGTTTGCTAACTTAGAGCTACTGGTGTCTTTGCGGATATACATATGTGTGCCTTGAAGCGGAGGAATAAGTTCTTCGCATGCTGTTGAAAAGATGATGGTCGGCCCATCGTGTAGGCTGTCAGCCAGACTTCACAAACCACTTTATGGTGCGACTCACCGAAAGGTATTCGTACTGAGCGATAAAGAAAAGGCAGA
>NZ_BAAHAP010000173.1:0-5222 GCF_054777495.1 Echinicola sediminis
CCACGCAAAAACAAGTTTTTGCTGATTTGTGTTTTAAATCATGTAATTAATGAACTATATTTATATTATATAATTTTGAATTATATTGCAGAGATTCGTGATAGATTCGATAGTGAATCTATCACGAATTGTCAATGATTCAGTAATGACTATTTTTTTTGAAAACATCTATTCTTTTCGGAATCAGTAAATCTTTTGCAAATTCAGCTGGAATTGCATAATTAAGATCTTTAAGATCCATTTTGGTGCTTGGATACATTATTCCTTTTATCTCAGGAGCACCCAAAAAATGTTTTGTTATGGCTATGGACTTTTTATAAAGAAACCCTTCTTCGGGCAGAACTGTTTTTGTAAACTCCTTAATTATAAACTCTTTTAAAGTTTTATCAAGTTTAATAAGATTATCATTTCCATTATAAAAATAGTGAGTGCCGTAATTATTGAGCGCTGCATATTGCTGGAAATATTTTTCCCTTTTGATATTTTGGAGTACTCCAATTTCAACTACATTAAATTTTTCTGCAACCTCAAATTCTACACATGTTACAGTATCCCCAATCTTAGGGTTTGTCTCAGACAAGCATGTATGACCTCCTCCAGAAACATACAACATCTGATCTCCAATATCATTGCATCTCCCTAGTCTTGTGATTAAATGCTTTGGAGGACACCATAAGTCATTTAATGAATAAAACAACTTATCCCCATCATTAATCCTAATCCTATGAACTTTAATTGTCTTAGGCACTACAAAAGTCAAAAAACCAAAATGGGCAGTGAGCTTACCAAATTCAACAATAAGATCATCAATACTGCAATTTTTCAAATCATGGTTCTTAAATCTGTTAATAGCCCATCGTAATTGCTTAGCACTTGGAAATTTATGTTTCGTCATTCACCACTCCTTTCACTGGATAAAAAAAAATATTCAATAACGCATCTCTAAAATTCAATCTTTTCAATAAGATATCTCCCCACTGAATGAGGTATTAATTTTCGATGCTGAAGCCTTCCTATAATAATTCCTGGATGAGTCTTAAATTCATTAGCAAAATCAATAACCATCTTTTCTGTCAGCTGAGAAGATGAAACAATTATCTCTTCTTGAGCCTTCGTTAGTGTCCAATCTGCTGCAAAACTATCAGCTTCATTCTCCTTTTCGAGATCTTTATCACTATACTCTACGTCCTCTAGAAATATATCCTTCTTACCGTGAAGAAGAATATGACCAGCTTCATGGAAGAATGTAAACCAAAAAATATCATTCCGCTTATGCCTACCCGTTAGTTGGATAACTGGACTATCATTCAACCACCTTGTAGCCCCGTTTAACGGTGCCTTAGGCAAGCAAGGGGTATGAACCACCTTGACCCCTACGGCTGCACAAGCCTGCTTAAGCTGTTCAAAGAAATTAGTTGGATGGGTAGCCATGATTGACTTTATCTTTGGCAATACATCTCTAAATGATTTAGCAGAATATTTACTTACAGCCATTCGTTCTGCTTGTAATTCCCCCATTCGTAGCCATGAAGATATAGCATAGGGCTGGCTGGTTGAGGCTAACGAAATCCTAAATGCTACTTTAAGTTGTTGTTCGAAATAGTACTCCTCCCAAGCAGTTTGATTCGCAAAACCAAAAAAAGACAAGAGCTCTAATGTCTTTTCTTCTATGCTTGTACGTTTTTCCATAAAGCCACATTTAACTAGTTCAGCAATTGGGAATTTTTTGGCCCAATCCGCTGCTTCTCTTAAGGCTTCTTTTTGTTTTTCGCGCGCTTTATACTCCTCAAATCCTTTTTGGTGATTGATCCAGAAATTAGCTGGAATTTGGGTTACATTTTCAAAAAGTATAGCCATATCGGTGGTAATGGCACTATCACCTTTAAGAATTGCGGAAATCGTTTTTTCAGGCTTTCCTGTTCTTACCGCAAATTCCTTTGGCCCCATTTGCATTTCTTCTAACTTTTCAGCTAAGGTTTCACCTGGGTGTGGAACTGATTGAGGTAAATATTGGTTTTGCTTGGCCATAACTACTTCTCCTTGTGATAATTAGTAATCTCAATTACTTCTACTCCTTTTATTTCTACCCAAATATATTGCCCATCCCCATTTGTAGGGATCGGGTCTTCATGGGGAGTAAATATTAATCTGTATGGTTGGTCAAGATCACAAGCCCATTGCCCCTTTCTATTGTCTTTAAGTTCATGAAAGTTTCCGGGCAAATGCCTAACTTCTTCCAAATTACTGCCATAGGACAGTTGAACTAGCCTTTGTCTCAATTTTTGAGCCCTGACTTTCCCAAATTCCTTAACCATTTTTCGGTCGTCGTTAACAGCTTTGGCTAGTTTTTTAGTGGTAAAAGTAATGTTCACTACAAAGTTATTATTTTTTTAACTTACATCAAGTGTTAATTAAAATTATTTAAAATACTCAAACTTCTGTTCATCTGAAATATTTTTTTATCTTCTGTTAGTAAAACTTTTGTCCATTCTATTCAAAAGTCATTTTTAATAGTACGTTTTTCACCCCTTGCAATTGACACACGGCCATTCAAATGCATGATCAGACTATTTACCCCTACTTGGAAATAATCACTTGCATTTGCTTCTAATGGAGGGGTAGAAGTAATTAGAACCCTATGCCATTTTAAGGCTAAACACCAGGATTTTAATTTATCATTCTCGAAGGATGCATATAAATTATGGGCGAATTCATTTCTTATTTTTCTCACCAGATTCAGATCATCTTTTATGACTTTATCGATCAGCCCAAGGCAATAGCACATCTTGATTTTACCACTAAAATTTCCTAAGGGTTGATTGAAAAGCATCATTTCCTCTACTTCTTTTTCATCTTCTGGGAAGAAAGCATACAGAATTTGCTCTAAAATCATTTCTAAAAACGTTCCTCCCAAAATAGCAATGGTTCTATCATCTTTGCTCTCGTAGGTAAAGAGCTTATGAAACTCCATTAGGGAGTCATTTAAATCAAAATACCTATCTACTGCTTTCCCTTTTAAAATGAATCTATCGTTATTTTTCATCTTTCCTTATTCTTCTTTAGTTCTATCAAAAACGGCAAGTCTTTTGGCCAATGTCAAATCTTTACAGTCATTTGGTTTCCTAAAAAGCTTTGTCCCTGCATCGGGAAACAACTTTGACTGACTTGTTACGACTGATTTGAGAAATAAATTACCTAAGTTATCTTCACTTATTAGTTCACTATACTTGGTTATTCCTAGCCCTAGATACTTGTTGAAATAAACCAGCCAAACGAGTTCAAAGATCGATTTTTTATCCGATGCTTTTTCGATTTCAGATTTGATGATAATTTGAAGAGGCTCTTTTAATTGATGTTCTTTTCTGTATTTCAAATATATAGATTCAATAACCGCCAAAACATGGCATAGGACCTTTTCAGATTCCCTTTTAAGCAACATGAGGAGACTAAATGTTTTTAAGATCTGCTTTTTGCGTGAGTTTGCTTCTACATTAAACTTTACCTTAAAAATATTATCATTTGTGTGTAACTCACTAAAGTACTTTTCAAGAATGCTTGTACCTGGATATTCTTTATGAATATCCATTGCTTTTAACAAAGTCAGCTCAAAAGTTTTAAAATCCACTTCATTAGCAGTTCGAAGTGAATGAGGATGATATGCACGGTCATGAGGCCTATATAAACCAGAAGGCAGGTCTAATATTACTGTTTTTGTTTCATTGACACTCAAGTTGTATTGACGTAATTCATCAGCCAAGATTTTTAAAATATGTTCGCCATCATCCTTCTTTTGACAAAGGATTCTGTAATCATCTTTAAACCTTGTTGCTAAGAATTCAATCCCAGCTGCTTGCGCTTTCTCAGAAACTTTTAAATCAATAACAGCTAAAATAATCTCAGCAATTAAATCGCTTAAGGAAGAACCAACCGGTACCCCATTGGTTCTTCCTTTGTTAGCATATTGAACTAGACGGTCAATTTTGTTACCAGTCAATGTAGATTCTCGCATGTCAGCAAAAGCCGCTTCCTGACCTTCCAGTGCCCAAGCAATGCTATGGGTATAAACCGAATTGTAAAAGTTGGTGATGTCGGAACGAACGATATAATTAAAGTGATGTGCCTCAGCAACCAAATCCCTTTCAGCCATCTCAATCCATTCATAAATCATTCTACCCGAACGAAGCGGGCTTAAATTACCTTCATCTCGAGCATTTACAGGAATAGGAAAGCTATACGAAAATATTTTTAGTTCTTTATTGAAAAGTATGTCTATGACCTTTTCCCAATCCTGAATGAGATAGTAAACTATGTCGTGATAATTATATGGATGCTGAATTCCAAATTCACGAGAGGTAAGCAAAGTCTTTGGATAGGAAATCGAAATAATTTCACGTCTGGCCAAATCCCTAATATCAGGGTTATGGGGATTGCTTTCAAGCTTAAAATCTTCCACTTTGAAACTGGGAGGCAGGACATATTGTTCAGGAAAATATCCTTCATTCAACAACCAGTGTGCAATTTTAGCTTTATCAATTGCACGAAGTAGCTTCTCTGTATTCCTGAAATGTTTTTCTGCTAGGTTCATCCAATAACTTCCTTTTCCCTAAGTCTGTCACCAGAATAATCAACCTCCAAAGCCTCCCGTAGAACCTGCTGCAAAAGCAATTCATTCTGCCCCTGGCTTTCCTTGATACTGGCCTCCAACTGATCACAATACCCCATCAACTCATCCAGTTTGTCTACAATGCGCTCTTGTTCCGAGAAAGGGGGGAATGGAACTATTAAGGTCTTCATATTATCTTGAGAAATATTCACTTGACTATCTGCCATTCCTGTCATTTTTTCCTCGATTGTTGGTTTGATAAGAGGGCTATTTAGTGAAAATGCTATAAACTTGGAACTTATAAGATCCTTTATATGCAATATTCTTATCGTCTTATCTGAAAGAATTAGTTTTGTGGTTAAGTCTTCAACACAACAAACTATTCCTACTCTATTTTTTGGGCCTGCTCTTGTTATTAACACATCTCCTTTTTCTATTACATGCTTAGGGTTTATGGAGAATTTTTCAGGAAGGACTTTGTTTTCATTTTCGAGAAAAATCATTTCTTGAACAGCCGTCGTTTTTATCACTCCCCATTCATCTCCTTCGGCAGGTATGTTTTTGCAATTTGGACTTTTTCCTCCCTCTGTATCATTTATTATATCCCCCAACCTACACC
>NZ_BAAHAP010000174.1:0-5212 GCF_054777495.1 Echinicola sediminis
ACTGTTTTTACCTGTGCCTAGGTAGGTTTCTGCTTGACAAATAAACATTATTGTTCGCTTCTGGAAGCACCAACAATGTCTTCTTATCCGCCAAAGAAAGACCGGACAACAATGCCAAATAGCTCTTGGTCTTGATGCTGTCAAAGCTCACATCTTCCAAGATGGTAAGGCTGTTGTCTTTCACCTTGTAAGTAAGGGCAGATTTTCTTGCCAATTGTTTTACTTTCTTGTTCAATTTGAAAGAGTAATTTCTTGGTCTAGGACCGAAAACTCTACCTCCTCCTCTGAACAATGGAGATTTAAGAGAACCAGCTCTGGCACCACCAGTACCTTTTTGCTTCTTGATTTTCTTTGTTGAGCCGGCTATCTCAGCCCTCTCTTTACTCTTATGCGTACCCTGTCTTTGGTTGGCCAAAAACTGCTTCACATCCAGGTAGATAGCATGATCGTTAGGCTCGATCGCGAAAATATCGTCAGAAAGACTTACTTTCCTACCTGTCTCTTCACCGTTATGTTTTAATACTGCTAATTCCATGTGATTACTTCTCTAAAATAACGTAAGAATTTTTTGGACCAGGGACAGAGCCGCTTACCAAGATCAAGTTCTTTTCAGGATAAACCTTCAATACTTTTAGGTTAAGTACTTTCACGCGGCTACCGCCCATTCTACCTGCCATTCTAAGCCCCTTGAATACTCGGGAAGGCCAAGAACATGCACCAATAGAACCAGGGTGTCTTTGTCGGTTGTGCTGACCGTGGGTAGATCCACCTACACCACCGAAGCCATGACGTTTTACCACACCTTGAAAACCTTTACCTTTGGAAGTACCGATAGCATCTACGAAGTCTCCTTCACCAAATACTTCCTCAGCTTTCACTGTTTTACCTAAATCCACCTGACCTTCAAATTCTACTCTGAAGTCTCTGAATTCTACAACTTTCTGCTTAGGAGTGGTACCGGCCTTTTTAAAATGGCCCAAAAGTGGCTTAGGAGTGTTTTTCTCCTTACGCTCACCGTACCCCAACTGAACAGCGCTGTACCCGTCTGTTTCAACATTTTTTACTTGCGTCACTACGCAAGGACCAGCTTCTATTAACGTGCATGCGACGTTACGTCCATCGGCACTGAAAATGCTAGTCATTCCTACTTTTTTACCTATTATTCCAGACATCTTCTGTTGTATAATATAATTATGCACAAGCATTTACACACTTGTGCCTTTTTAAGGACTGCAAAGTTAGTAATTTATAAACACCTTACAAATTACAACTCATATATTTTCAAACATTTACAAAAACATCCTACTCTCTATCACCGTTTTATAGAAGCAATTTTGGAAAATCCCTCAAAATACTTGCTCCTAAAAAAGAAAAACCTATCCGCCGGGGCGGACAGGTTTTCCATATATTCCTGTAAATTCCAGATCAAACTTTGATCTCTACATCTACTCCACTAGGAAGTTCGATCTTCATCAAAGCATCTACTGTCTTGGAGCTGTTAGAATAAATATCCACCAATCTCTTATAAGTACACAATTGATATTGATCTCTTGCCTTTTTGTTTACGTGTGGTGACTTCAACACAGTAAACTTTTCTTTTTTAGTAGGCAAAGGAATTGGTCCAACCACAACTGCACCAGTAGTCTTTACTGCTTTTACGATTTTCTCTGATGACTTGTCCACCAAAGTATGATCGTAAGACTTAAGTTTTATTCTTATTTTCTGATTCATGTTCTTTTTAGTTTAGGCCTTAGCTCCTTTTACCTCAGCAATTACACCTTCAGCAATATTGTTAGGAACTGGCTCATAGTGAGAGAATGTCAAGGAAGCTGTCGCTCTACCGGAAGAGATTGTTCTCAGGTCAGTGATATAACCGAACAATTCTGACAACGGCACATCAGCTTTGATTACAGAGGAAGTACCTTTGGTATCCATCCCTTTCATCAAACCTCTTCTTCTGTTCAAGTCACCAGTAATAGGACCAGTATATTCATCAGGAGTAACCACGTCTACAGCCATGATAGGCTCTAGCAACTGAGGCTTACACTTTTTAGCAGCTTCTTTGAAACCAAGTCTTGCTGCCAATTCAAATGAAAGCGCATCGGAATCGACATCGTGGAAGGAACCATGGAACAACCTTACCTTCATGGCTTCGATAGGATAACCTGCCAAAGGTCCATTTTTCATGGACTCTTGGAAACCTTTCTGGATAGAAGGGATGAATTCTTTAGGAATCACACCACCTACGATACCATTAACGAATTCCAATCCTGGCTTAATTTCACCTGTCTCAGGATCGGCCTCTTTTGGCCCAATTTCAAATACGATGTCGGCGAATTTACCCTTACCACCTGTCTGCTTCTTATAAACCTCTTTGTGCTCCACAGAACCAAACAAGGCTTCCTTATAAGCTACCTGAGGAGCACCTTGATTGATCTCAACCTTAAATTCCCTCTTCAGACGGTCTATAATGATATCCAGGTGAAGCTCACCCATACCTCTAAGGATGGTCTGACCAGTTTCATGATCAGTGTTCACCTGAAGCGTTGGATCTTCTTCTACCAACTTGGCGATGGCCATCCCCAGCTTATCGACATCCGCTTGAGTTTTAGGCTCAATAGCGTAACCGATAACCGGCTCAGGGAAGATCATTGACTCCAATACCACCTTACGGTTTTCCGCACATAGGGTATCACCAGTCTTAATATCTTTAAATCCAACAACCGCACCGATATCACCGGCTTCTAGTCGTTCGATCTGATTTTGTTTGTTTGCGTGCATCTGGAACACACGAGAGATACGCTCTTTGTTTCCGGAACGGCTGTTGAAAACATAAGAACCTGACTCCAACACACCGGAATAAGCTCTTACGAAACAAAGACGACCTACGAATGGGTCAGTTGCAATTTTAAAGGCCAAACCAGCAAATGGCTCTTTTGGATCCGGAGCGATAGATACTTCCTTCTCTTCATCGTTCAGGTCATGACCGATGATATTGTCTTTATCAAGCGGAGAAGGCAACAATTCCATCACCAAGTCCAGCATGGTTTGTACACCCTTGTTTTTGAAAGAGGAACCACAAACCATCGGTACGATTTTCATATCGATAGTAGCAGCTCTCAAGGCAGCTAGGATTTCAGCTTCGGTAATTGAATCTGGATCTTCGAAGAATTTCTCCATCAAAGACTCATCATATTCTGCTACAGCTTCTAGCAGGTGCTCTCTCCACTGAACCACATCATCAGCCATATCTTCAGGAATCGGAACTTCCTCGAAAGTCATCCCCATATCCTCTTCATTCCAGACAATGGCTCTGTTGTTGATCAAATCCACTACCCCACGGAACTTATCTTCAGCACCGATTGGAAGCTGCAAAGGAACTGCATAGCTACCTAGCATTTCCTTTACTTGTTTACATACGTCAAGGAAGTTAGCACCGGCACGGTCCATTTTGTTAACGAATCCGATACGGGCTACTTTATAGTTATCAGCTAGTCTCCAGTTAGTCTCTGACTGAGGCTCTACACCATCTACAGCACTGAACAAGAACACCAAGCCATCCAAAACACGAAGAGAACGGTTTACTTCTACAGTAAAGTCTACGTGACCTGGAGTATCGATGATATTGATCTGGTATTTATTGTCCCTGTATGGCCAAAAAACGGTCGTAGCAGCAGAAGTAATGGTGATACCTCTTTCCTGCTCCTGAGCCATCCAGTCCATCGTAGCGGCACCATCGTGTACCTCACCGATCTTATGGGAAACCCCAGAATAGAACAAAATCCGCTCAGTAGTGGTTGTTTTACCAGCATCAATGTGAGCGGCGATACCGATGTTTCTGGTAAATTTTAAATTCTTTGCCATCCTAATTAAAATCTAAAGTGAGAGAATGCTTTATTGGCTTCGGCCATTCTGTGCGTATCATCTTTTTTCTTCACAGCCGCACCTTCTCCTTTGGATGCAGCGATTATTTCGCCTGCAAGTCGGTCCATCATTGTTTTCTCACCTCTTTTTCTGGCAAAGGTGATCATCCACTTGATCCCAAGGGATACTTTTCTTTCTGGACGCACTTCCATCGGAACCTGGAACGTAGCACCACCAACTCTACGACTCTTCACCTCTACGGATGGAGTAATATTGTTAAGCGCTTTTTTCCAAACCTCAAGACCATTCTCGCCCAATTTATCTTCTACTTTCTCTACAGCATCATAGAAAATTCTATAGGCAATACTTTTCTTCCCATCCACCATCAGACAGTTTACAAACTTGGTTACCAAAGTATCATTGAACTTCGGGTCAGGGAGAATATACCTCTTTTTTGGTTTCGCTTTTCTCATTTTTTCTTAAATGTTTTGGATTACTTTTTGGCTGCTGCCTTAGGTCTCTTCGCACCGTACTTAGAGCGACCTTGCTTACGGTCTTTCACTCCGGCAGTATCCAGTGCACCACGGATGATGTGATAACGCACACCTGGAAGATCTTTCACACGACCACCTCTGATCAATACGATAGAGTGCTCCTGCAAATTGTGACCCTCTCCTGGGATGTAGGCGTTAACCTCTTTTCCATTTGTCAATCTAACCCTGGCCACTTTTCTCATCGCCGAGTTAGGTTTTTTAGGCGTAGTTGTGTACACTCTTGTACACACACCCCTTCTTTGAGGACAAGCATCCAAAGCTCTTGACTTGGATTTTGACTCTAGGGTGGTTCTACCTTTTCTAACTAACTGTTGTATAGTAGGCATTAACTGATAAAATTTATTTTACTTCTTTAACATATGAAATTTGGACTGCAAAGGTAAACAAATAGGTAAAACAAACAAAATTAAAGAGTTATATTTTGATTAAGCCTCACCTAATGTACCACCGAAGTTCATCGGAAACTCAGGAGCTCCCGACCCGGACGCTATCTTTCCGAAAGCCTGCTCGTATTTTTCTATATTGTCCTTCAGGGCATTCAGTAATCTTTTGGCATGATCCGGTGTCATTATTATTCTGGACTTCACCCGCGCCTTGGGAACCCCAGGCATCAGGCGGATGAAATCTATCACAAACTCAGAATTGGAATGGGCGATCATGGCCAGATTGGAATAAATCCCCTCAGCCACCTCATCGGTCAATTCCACATTGATCTGCTGATTGCTTGGTTGCTTATCGTCTTTTTGATCTTCCATCTTTGTATCAATCAAAAAAGGCCTGCATAAGTACAGGCC
>NZ_BAAHAP010000175.1:0-4967 GCF_054777495.1 Echinicola sediminis
TAAGGAGAAAAAGTTAGTTGAGTTAGCTTTTTGTATCGTTTTTGGTGCTGTTTATAGTTTTATATTCTATGTTTTTTGTTTTATTAGTAGTGAAATGGAGGTTTTTTAGTGAATTGCTGATAGGCTTACGGCTAGTTGAAAAGTTATCCCTCTGTTAAGTTTTTCTTCAAAAAAATGTTGGCTTTATGTTTTTAAGTGCTTGGTATTGAGTGAGTAATTTCTGTGTTTCTCAGTAATGGCATATAGGCAGGAAATGGAAGCCATGAGGTTTCCATTTCCTGCTAAAAACTAATCAAGCATAAAGAAATATACAGGTTTGTGAATGCTGAATTCGGATTCAAGTGGGGAGATTATTCCCGTTTCGGGATTTCTTTTATGAGCGATGATATTATGGGAATTTTGATTTGCGGTGAAAAGGAATTTCCCGTCCGGGGACAAGGAGAAATTTCTGGGTGTCTCCCCACCGGAAGAGATGGTTTGGATTTTTTCCAACTTACCCGAGTCAGTTTGGATACGGAACACTACGATTTCATTGGAGTCGCCACGGTTGGAGGCATATAGGTATTTTCCATCGCTGGATATTTTTATTTCAGCAGCTCCCAGCTCGCCCTGAAACCCTTCTTGCACCAATGGGTAGGTTTCTATATGGCGAATAGTTTTGTCTTCGAGATCATAAGCATACAGTCCTACTTCTGATGTCATTTCGTGGATAAGGTAAATTCTATCCCCGGTTTTGTTGAAGGCCAAGTGTCTTGGGCCTGATCCGGGTTTTACTTCAAAGTAGGCTGGAGAAGATTCGCTTAGGGGAGTTTCCGAAGAAGGATCGAAATCGTAGATATTGACTTTGTCCGTGCCTAAGTCAGCTACAAAAACCTGGGTGCCATTGGGGTGAAAGGTGAGGCTGTGGACATGAGGTCCTTGCTGCCTGTCTTTATTTACACTGTTTCCTTGGTGCTGGATGTCCTGAACAGCTGGTCCCAAGCTGCCATTTTCCAAGATGGGGATGACGGCAAGGTCGCCACTGCCGTAATTTCCTGCCAAAATATATTTTTCACTGGGGTCCAGCGTGATAAAGCAAGGGCCGCTTCCTAGGGTAGAGGAAGTGCTTATTTTTTCCAAGCTTGCTGTTTTACTGTCAAACCGGAAGGAGCACACACTGCCTCCGTTTTCCCCTCCCTCTTCTTGCACTGAAAAGACCAAGTCGCCCGCATTGTTGGTGATTACAAATGAAGGGTTGTTGACGTTGCCTTGTAAAAGAAGCGAATCGAATTGATAAGTGTCCGGGTCAAAGGCAATCAGGTGGATCCCTTGATTTGGATTAGAGGTATAAGTGCCCATCCAAAATTTAATGGTTGGGGTTTCGGTAACTGGGGTTTCAGCTTTGTCAGAGGCTGATTGTCCACAGGAAAGGAGGCCAAAAAGCATAAGGGGAAATAATTTAATTAGAAACATTTTCACGGTTTTCTTGTTTAGATTTTCTTGATGAAGAGTAAATATAATTTGTTTCTGAATTTAAATTGCTCAATGTTTCAATATCCATAATAAAGCTTAACTTTAGGTCAGTCTGGGAAAAAAAATGGATTTGCTCCATTTGAAATGTCAGCTCGATATTGATGAATTATTGAAAAAATGCCGTTTTTTTTGTGTATAAATCAATAAAATATCGGTTTTTCTGAATTATTTTCTTTAGATTGCAGTGTTTTTGATCAAAATGTTTTTGATACCTAGTGTTTTGATTAATTTAATATTTAAATAAAAACATTACTTTAAACCATGTCAAATACCTACCAAACTGAGGTTGCCAAAAGGTTTACCATCTATAACAGTTTATTTCTCGATTTACCTTTTGATGACATTTACCGGACGGGGACTCTGCTTCCTATCCTGTCATCGACTTGCCAAAAGGGCTTTAAGGAAGGTAAAACGCCCAAAGAGATCATCAACCAGTTTTTTGAAGGCATGATGTCTTCCGACTCGATCAAGGAGAAACATAACCTTCTGTTCAAACTGGTTCAATACGTAGAAAGACAGGTTGTATTGTTTGACTCTCTTGAAGATGCGGCATTTGAGAAAATCAATGATGTCAAAGGTCAAGGGACCATGAATGCTTTGATTTCCAGGGCTGAAAACGACAAGAAAAAAGAGGAACTGATTGAGAAACTCAAGACATTCTCTATTCGTCTGACCCTTACTGCTCACCCGACGCAGTTTTATCCTGGAAACGTATTGGCCATCATTACCGATCTGGAGACGGCCATTAGAAACAATGACCTGGGAAATATCGATTTGCTGTTGAGACAATTGGGCAAAACCGCTTTTATCAATCGGGAAAAACCTTCCCCTTACGAGGAGGCGGTCAGTCTATGCTGGTTCTTAGAACACGTGTTCTACAAAAGTATTCCTGATATTTTGGTTCGTGTATTGAGAAAACTCGATATACCTATTCCGGAGTGGGATAACCCGAACTTGCTAAGGGTTGGATTTTGGCCCGGAGGTGATAGAGACGGTAACCCCTACGTGACCCACCAAATCACTATGAATGTGGCGGACAAACTGCAGGAAACGATCTTGAAATGTCTGTACAGGGATGTAAGAAAGGTGAGAAGGAGACTGACCTTCAGAGGCGTGGAGCCTTTGCTGCTTGAGGCGGAAAGAGGAATCTATAAGACGCTTTTTGGAGGCGAAAAAGTTTTCAAATCCAAGGAAGAATTGCTGGATGTGTTGCTCAAGGCACGTGAGATCATTATCAAAGACCATGAAGGATTGTTCCTTGATCTGTTGGATGAGTTTATCCTGAAAGTGAAAGTCTTCGGCTTCTATTTTGCCAGTATGGACTTGAGACAGGATAGCCGCAAGCACGAGGCGCTATGGGCTGAAATCATTGAAGTAACAGAAGGGAAAGAGGCGCTAAAAGCCTATGAAGCTGGTTCTGAGGAAGAAAAAATCAAAAAAATACTTGGGTTTAAGAAGTTGCCTAGCCCGCAAAGCCTGAAGGATGAATTCCATCAGGAAATGCTGGAGAGTATTGCTTCAGTGAGCTACGTGCAGGATAACAATGGTGCTGAAGGCCTTCACAGGTACATCATCTCCAACTGTCAATCTGCCTTGCATATCCTTCAAGTTTACCAGCTAAATAAACTTAAACTGGCTCCTAAGGGGGATCTGAAGTTGGATATTGTACCGCTTTTTGAGACCATTGATGACTTGGCGGCAGCTCCTGCTATTATGGAGCAGTTGTACACAGATAAAGTTTATTCTGCCCATCTTAAGTCAAGAGGAGGAAAGCAGACCATTATGCTTGGATTCTCTGACGGTACCAAAGATGGTGGCTATATCAGGGCAAACTGGTCCATCCTAAGAGCTAAAGAAGAGCTCACCAAAATGTCCAGAAAATATGAAGTAAGCGTCATATTCTTTGACGGTAGGGGAGGACCTCCTGCAAGAGGTGGTGGAAATATGCACAACTTCTATGCTTCCCTAGGCGATCAGGTGGAGAATGAAGAGATTCAGGTAACCATCCAAGGGCAGACGATTTCTGCCAATTACGGTAAACCGGTCTCTTGTACCTATAACTTGGAGCAGCTTCTGAGTGCAGGTTTGGAGAACCATTTGTATCCTACTGTGGAGAACAGACTGACGGATGAGCAAAGGGCCGTGATCGATGAAATGGCCGATATCAGTTATCAGGCGTACAAAGAGTTCAAGAGCCATCCACAATTTGTTCCTTATTTGGAGAAAGTCACTCCATTGAAATTCTTTGGAAAGACCAATATCGGTTCCCGTCCTTTGAAGCGAAGCAAGGGTGAAGGAATGAAGTTTGAAGACCTGAGAGCTATCCCGTTTGTAGGTTCTTGGGCACAGATGAAACAAAATATCCCAGGCTTCTACGGGGTCGGTAAAGCCATTGCTGAGATGGAAAAACGAGGTAAAAAAGACCAAGTCGCCCAGCTTTACCGGGATTCATTGTTCTTTAGGTCACTGTTGGGGAATTCCATGCAGTCATTGGCCAAATCTTTCTATCCTTCCACCGCTTACCTGAAGGATAACGAGAGCTACGGTGATTTCTGGAATTTAATGCATGATGAATATAAGCGTTCACTCGATCAAATATTGGAAATCTCCGGTATGAACGAGTTGCTAGAGGATAATGAAGTAAGTAAAAAATCCATTGAAATCAGGGAGAAAATCGTTCTTCCATTGATTACTATCCAGCAATATGCGATTCAAGAAATGCTGGATTCCGGAAAGGAAAATGCCACACTGCAGAAGTTGATATTACGGACCATGTTTGGTATTATCAATGCAGCAAGGAATGCCGCTTAATAAATGGTAGCTATAAGCAAAAATCCCCGACCAGAAAAGGTCGGGGATTTTTTTTACGGCTAAGTTTGGATTTAGCGATGTAATAATCCTAATAAAAGGAAATGATTGCCTTTTATTTTAGGAATGAAGTTAGCATCCAGTGGTGCTGTTCGATACTTTTAATCATGGCGATCAACATATCTTCCGTCGCTGAATCTCCGAGGTCAGCCACGTTTTCAGCGCAATCGTTCATGTTTTCAGCAAGGATTTCAAAGTCGCTGAGTACTTCCCTGACCATATTGTCAGAACTTAACTCCGTTCCCACTTCTTTGATGTCTGCATGGTCAAGGTAATCTTGGATCAAACTCAAGGGCGTCATTCCAAAAACCCGTATCCTTTCGGCAATCAAATCAATGTTTTCAAAGGCTTCATTATATAGCTCTTCAAACTTTTCGTGAAGATCAAAGAAGTCTCCACCAGTGACGTTCCAGTGAAAGTTTCTTAGCTTTTGATAATGCACATGATAATTGGCCAATAGTAGGTTAAGCGATCCAACTATTTTTTCAGATTCTTCTTTGTTGTAGCCCAGTTTTTTAAAGATTCTTTTCTCTGTTTTTTGCATGGTTGTGTTTTATTTTAGATCAACAATAATTACTTCTGTTAAG
>NZ_BAAHAP010000176.1:0-4839 GCF_054777495.1 Echinicola sediminis
AAGGCACATAAAATCAGGTGGCTATCATTGGTTTATTCCCACTTTAAATAGTCTTTTACCTTTTAAAAATTCGTTTTCAGAGCACATCGAAGAAAAGAATGTTCCGCTATGAAAAATACCATTGATCCATTTAAAGCCATTTCAGATCCCAACCGGAGGGCCATTCTGATGATACTTTCCCAAGAAAGTCACTCTATTAACTCCATTGTGGAAAATTTTGAAATGAGCCGTCCGGCGGTCTCCAAACATGTTAAAATTCTTCATACAGCAGGGTTTATCCACATTCGAAAGAAGGGCCGCGAACGGTTTTGCTATTTGAATGGTGCTGGGTTTGATGAGGTCAAGATTTGGTTGAACTATTTCGATGGTTTTTGGAAGCAAAAGCTTCAAAAATTGGAGACTTTAGGAGGGAAGGGTAAGGGAAGCGGTAAAAAAAGAGGTTCAACAGGCTCTTGAAGGCTGCTTCTTATTTCCGAGGCCTTCTGAATTCTGTGCCTATCGAATAAGGCCATTTTTATTTTGTTTAGAAGAAGTTATTTTGCTGACTTGTAAGCGGTTTTTTTCGTGGAAATAGTAATAAAAGTATAAATATTATGTGTGAAATTCATTTTGTGTTATAATTGTATAAAAGTAGGTTAAAAAGTAATTTTTGGAATCAAGGAAAGTACAAATTGGATAATGTCAAATGGTGTTAACACTTTGTAAGGGATATGCATAATGGAGTCTTATTGGATTAAAGGCTATTAGATGAGATTAAAATAGTTTTTTAATTATGAATTTTGTCATTTAAAAGGGAATTATATCCGATTAAGTTACTTAGCATAGTGAAAAATGTATCTTTGTATTAATTAATTCCTTAGTGATTACAATGATTATGAAAAGTGGCATTACGCATTTAGTAGATTTATGGAAAGAGGGGTATTCTAATCATCTAAAAGAGAATAAGCCTTACCAGGCGGTGGAACAATTAAAGCATATTGCTGCCCTTTTTAGCCCTGGAGAATTTTTTTATTTTATTATGAACATGCATAACCTCAAATTAGAGTATGTTCACCCCAGTATCCAAAACTTCATTGAAGTGGACCCAGACACTGCCAATATTGAGGAATTATTGACCCTGATAGATGCTGATGATATGGAATCGGTACAGAAAAAGGAGGCTACGCTAAGGGATTTTATGGACCGAGGCGTCAATCCTGAGGAGTTGCCTTTTTATAAAATGATGTATATGTACCGGATGAAGGACAAGGTGGGTAAATACCGGACCATGCTGCTTCAGGCCAATGTCCTTTCTGTTTCTGAAGAAGGGACCATTGAACATATATTGAGCGTACATACAGATGTCTCTTTTTTAGGGGTGGTAAAAAGTGATACCGTTTCCTTTATAAACCTGCGGGGGGGAAAGTCTTTTTTCGATATTAATCCGGAAAATGGTGAGGTGAATTTTGATGATATGGATAGTGGGGAAATCGGTGAGCTACTGACGAACAGGGAGTTGGAGATTATCCAATTATCCTCAAAGGGTTATAGTGTGGAGAAAATCGCCAAGTACCTTAATATATCTGCATTGACGGTAAGGACACATCGAAAAAATACCTTCAAGAAGACAAAATATACGTCGATGGGTGAGCTGGTGGCTAAGTGCTTGATGGAAGGTTTGATATAAGTGATAGGTTGTAATATTTTTAGGCATATCCTTACTTATTAAATTGTAAGGTGTATGTTGGATTCGATTTTAAGTGTATTTTTATAGGCAAGGTAGCAGATCACCTGTTTTGTCAATTTATGGATATGGATAATTTTAAGGGCTTAAAGTACCTTTCTTTGGTGCTCGTAATGCTTGTGTTTCATTTCTCGTGCGCTTTGGCCCAAAACGATAGTTTAGAGATCAAGCTCGATTCTGCGGATGGGCTATTGTTGGAAGCTTACGAAAACCGGCTCAAAGCCATAGAATCCCAACGTCTGGAAGATTCATTGAAACGGGTAATTCTAGAACTACGCCTTAAGGATCTGAAGACTACCGATAACTTGGAGAAAGAAGAACTCCAACGGCAGTTGGATGAGATTTCGGCCCAAGGGGAAAAGCTTCAATTGGAGAAGAAGGCCCATATAGATTCTTTGAGGAGCCGCTCACCGGGTTATCCGGTGCTGGGTGTGTTGAACGATACCCTCTTTTATATTTATACCAAGATCGGTTCCTCCCGGCCCAACGAACGGGCGAAAACCATATCCCAAAAAATCAACCAATTGTATGAGGACGATTTCCTGTCCGTGGATTCCATAAAGGTCATCAGTGCTGATAATGTTCTTGACCTGGTTTATAAGGAAACCATTATTATGAGTGTTTCTGAACTGGATGCTCTGTGGAATGAAAAATCCCCCTTGGAATTGGCAGAGAGTTACCAACTAGCCATCAGGGATGCCATCAATCGGGCAAGGGAAGATAATGGTCTGATCACGATCTTGATGCGGATCGGTTTGGTGATTCTCAGTATAATGGGGATCGGACTCATGATGTGGCTGGCGGGGCAAGGCTACAGAAGGGTCCTAGGGTTTATAAGGAGAAACAAGCAAAAATGGCTCAAGGATCTTTCCTATAAGGATTATACCTTTCTTTCGGCCAACCAAGAATTGAACGTTATCATTTTTGCGGTGACGGTGTTGAAATGGCTGGTTTATGTAGTGATATTATACATTGCCCTGCCCCTACTGTTCAGTATTTTTCCGTTTACAAGAGGCTGGTCGATCAAGTTGTTTGAATTAATATGGTCTCCATTTAAGGGGATTTTTGTCTCTATTTATGAATTTTTACCAGATTTGTTCAGCATTTTGGCCATTTCGGTGGTCATGATGTATGTGATCAAGTTTGTGAAGTATATCTTCACGGAGATCCAAGAGGAAAAGCTGGTGATAGCGGGTTTTTACCCAGATTGGGCAAAGCCTACTTATAAGATTGTCAGTTTCCTCTTATATGCTTTTACCTTTGTGTTGATCTTTCCCTATTTGCCGGGTTCAGATTCCACGGCATTCAAGGGAGTTTCCGTTTTTATTGGCGTTCTGTTTTCATTGGGGTCTTCATCGGCGATTGCCAATATGATTGCAGGTTTGGTGATCACCTATATGCGGCCGTTTAGAATCGGGGATAGGATCAGGATTGGCGATACTTCAGGAGATGTGGTCGAAAAGACCCTGTTGGTGACCCGTCTCAGAACCATTAAAAATGAGGAGATCACTATTCCCAACTCGTCTATTTTGACGGGGAATACCATCAACTATACTTCCTATTGCCAAAATGAGGGCTTGATTGTCCATACCACGGTGACCATTGGCTATGATATCCCTTGGAAGGACATGTATGCCACCTTGATAGAAGCTGCACTAAGGACGGATATGATCCTTAGCGAGCCCAAGCCCTTTGTGCTTCAGACCAGCTTGGATGATTTTTATGTGGCCTATCAGCTCAATGCTTATACTAAGGAAGCCAGCAAACAGGCTTTGATTTATAGCTTGCTGCATCAAAATATTCAGGATGTATGTAATGAAAGGGGTATAGAGATACTTTCTCCTCACTATCGGGCACAACGGGACGGAAATATGACAACCATTCCAGGGGATTATTTGCCCGAAGATTACCGTGCCCCGTCCTTTAATGTAAAAATGGACAAAGATGACAAGTCATGAAAATCACATTAGTATCTTTACCAATAGATTTTGCTGACATCAATACAATATCCTAAAGAATACCCTTCATGAATTTGCTAAGATCGTTTATAGTGATCCCGGTCGCGGGACTTATTTTTTATGCTTGCTCGCCCAAGACGTATGACCTGAAAGAGGATTATATCTATCTTCAAAAATCGGAACAAATTGACAAGGCGTGGAAGCTGGTTTGGAAGGATGATTTCAAAAAAGATGCTTTGGATACAACGAAATGGTCAAAAATTCCGCCCAATACGGCTGATTGGGGTAACTATATGACCGATGATGAGCGCTGCTTTGATCTAAAGGATGGAAAGTTGTATTTAAAGGGAATAGTCAATAAGGATACCCTAAAAGATGCCCGTCCCTATCTGACGGGTGGGGTTTATACCAAAGGGAAATTTGCCTATCAATATGGGAAAATAGAAATCCATGCAAAATTGGAGTCTGCACAAGGGGCTTGGCCAGCCATGTGGATGCTGGCAGAGCAGGACAAATATGGCAAGTACCCAAAGAATGGTGAAATCGACATCATGGAGCATATCAACTTTGAGGACAAGATCTATCAGACCACCCATTCCTATTATACCTTAAACTTGAAGCAGACCAATAATCCACCACATGGGGGAACCGCGGAATTTGATAAGGAAGCTTTTAATACCTTCGGCTTGGAGTGGTTTCCCGATAAGCTGGTGTTTACGCTGAACGGCGAGCCTACTTTTACTTATCCCAGACTGGAAGGGGTAGATCCTTCCCAATGGCCCTATGATCAGCCCTTTTATTTGATGATCGATATGCAGTTAGAAGGGAATTGGGTAGGAAAGGCTGATCCTGCTGACCTCCCTGTCCAAATGATAATTGATTGGGTCAAGGTCTACCAATAAGCTGATTCTGGCTATTCCGTTTGTTTGATCTGGTATTAAATACCTGATCAGGAAATGTATTCATTTACTTGCTCAGGAGGGAATGATATACTTGAGGGCAAGTAAAGCTGGCTGCCAAGGGGAAAAATGAAAAGCCAAAGCAAAGGGGCTGATTGTAAGCTTCTTCATTCCGCTTACAAGAGTGGATAGTGGAAGAGCTCATCGGTTTGGCCAAGAGTTCCTGTCCAAAACCTGCCAAGCCGGTAAGGGATACGGT
>NZ_BAAHAP010000177.1:0-4593 GCF_054777495.1 Echinicola sediminis
GGGGTGAAAAAAGAGGATATTAAGATTGATTTGCTGGACGGTAAATTGACCATATCCGGTGAAAGAAAACAGAAGGAAGAAAAAGAGGGGAAAAACTACCATTCAGTGCAGACGCAATATGGTGCGTTCAGTAAGTCCTTCTTTTTGCCTGATGATGTGAGTCCTGACAAGATTGATGCAAAATATGAAGATGGTATTCTTCATGTGGTATTGCCTAAGTCAGAGAAAAAAGTGTTAAAATCATCTATTAAAGTGAAATAATTAATAAGTGGGGAAACCCACTTATTTTTTTTAAGTTTAATATAATGAGCAAGAGAATGAAATGACAATCGAAACGCCGGCTTTTGGGACTCTTTAAATGGGTTTTCTTTGTTAAAAGGTGTTAAATGATGGTTTTTATTAGGGGCTTTGCGCGATATTTGGGAACCATATGTTAGGTATATCGTGTATTTGAATCAAGAAATTAACTTAAAAAAAGGAGATCAACATGAATAGAAAGCAATTCTTCCTCAGTATACTTTTGGCCTCGGTTATAGGGGGACTTATAGCATTGGCTGGTGTGAATTTGCTATCTCCGCAGGCGAAAGTGGCCACCTTTGAGGAGAAGCAAAGTACCAGTTTTGTTAACTGGTTGAAAGACGATAAGTTCAGTATTCCGGATGGGATCAATTTTGTGGCCTCTGCTTCGCAGGTGACGCCTGCTGTGGTCCATATTAAGAGTACCGTCACCATGGAGAGTTCCAGAAGGGGAGGCAATCCGCTGGAGGAATTTTTTGAGTTCCGCTATCCTGATAATGGAAGGCAGGCTCCCCCAAGGGAAGGTAGAAGTTCGGGGTCCGGTGTGATTATTTCGGCGGACGGTTATGTGGTGACCAATAATCACGTGATTGATAATGCAAAAGACATTACCATTACCCTGCATGATAATACCAATTATACTGCAAAGGTGATCGGAGCTGATCCGACAACAGATTTGGCTCTTTTGAAAATAGAGGCGGATGGTTTGCCTTTTGTTCCTTTTGGCGATTCTGATAAGACGCAGGTCGGAGAATGGGTGTTGGCAGTAGGTAATCCGTTTGACTTAACTTCAACCGTGACTGCGGGTATTGTGAGTGCCAAAGCGCGAAATATTGGGATTCTGAGAAGTGAAAGCAATAATAATCTACAGATAGAATCTTTTATCCAGACAGATGCCGTAGTCAATAGAGGTAACTCAGGCGGTGCCTTGGTCAATCTCTCTGGTGAGTTGATCGGTATCAATACAGCTATTGCCAGTCAGACTGGGGTGTTCAGTGGTTATGCTTTTGCGGTGCCAAGCTCCATTGTGAAAAAAGTCATGGATGATCTTTTGGAATACGGTACTGTTCAAAGAGGCTTGCTTGGAGTGAGCATTCAGGATGTGAGTCCAGAATTTGAGGAGTACTTGGGTAAGGATCTTGGGGTTTCCCAGGGAGTGTACATTGCTGGAGTAAACGAAGGTAGTGGCGGCGAGGATGCCGGACTTAAAGAAGGTGATATTATTGTAGAAGTGGATGGGGTGAAAACAACCAACGTGTCCAAGCTACAGGAAATGGTAGCCCGCAAGCGTCCTGGAGATCAGGTGGATCTGACTTATATCAGGGATGGAAAAGAATACGATGTGACCGCTACCTTAAAGAATATTTCCGGTACGACCAAGATCGTTAAGAAGGAAGAGCCGAAAGTAGCCGGTTTTGAAAAAGTGAAGTTCAAAGATCTTGACATATCCCTGCAGCAGCGTCTTGATGTGGTAGGCGGAGCCGTGATTGATGATATCGACAATGATAAATGGGAAGAGGCAGGTGCCAGAGAAGGTTTTATCGTGACCCATGTGGGCAGAGAGAAGGTGAAAGGCGCTGAGGATCTGATAAAAATCCTTTCTAAAAATAAAGGTCAGGAAGTAATGGTGCTTGGGATTTATCCGAATGGACAGAAATCTTACTTTGAGATAGAATTAGAAAAATAGTGTTTAGTTGGTTTATGTATGTGTTGAAAAGGTCATCTGCTGTAGCGGATGGCCTTTTTTTTTCTTAGTTTTGATTTCAACGAAATTAAAAAGCTAGCGCAATGGAAGATCAGTTCGGAATCAAGGATATATTGAAGCAGTTGAATATAAAAGAGGTGAATAAGGGGACTTGGACAGGGGTGGACTCAGTGGATTTTAAAGGGGAGTGGTTGTCCAGTGTTTCTCCTGTGGATGGCAGTGAGATCGGTAAGGTGCAGATGACCAGTAGGGAAGGTTATGAGGCTGTGATGGGGCAGGCAGAAAAGGCGTTCCGGGTTTGGCGAAAGGTTCCTGCGCCCCAAAGAGGCGAGGTGGTGAGGCAGATTGGGATGGCTTTGCGGAAGCATAAGGCGGCGTTAGGGAAGTTGGTGTCCTTTGAAATGGGAAAATCTTATCAGGAAGGTCTGGGTGAGGTGCAGGAGATGATTGATATCTGTGATTTTGCGGTGGGTCTGTCCAGGCAGTTGTATGGTTTGAGCATGCATTCGGAGCGTCCCGGTCATAGGATGTACGAGCAATGGCATCCATTGGGTGTGGTTGGGGTGATTTCCGCTTTTAATTTTCCTGTGGCTGTTTGGTCATGGAATACGGCGATCGCCTGGGTCTGTGGTGATGTGTGTGTTTGGAAGCCTTCCGAAAAGACGCCATTGACTTCTTTGGCCTGTCAGCATATAGTGGCGGAAATTTTTAATGCCAATGGCTATCCCGAGGGGATATCCTCTTTGCTTACAGGGGATGCTAAGGTGGGAGGTTACCTGACTCAGGATCCGCGCGTTTCTTTGTTGTCCGCTACGGGTTCCATACGGATGGGAAAGGCAGTAGCGGAACAGGTGGGGGCCCGTTTGGGAAAGAGCCTTTTGGAGCTTGGTGGCAATAATGCCATAATTATCACGAAGAATGCGGATTTGGATGTGGCCATTCGTGGGGCGCTTTTTGGGGCGGTCGGAACGGCTGGTCAGCGGTGTACCAGTACGCGCAGGTTGATCGTCCATGAGGCAGTTTATGATGAGGTCAAAAGCAGGTTGGGGTCGGCCTATGGTAAGCTGGTGATCGGCAATCCTCTTGATGAAAAAAATCATATAGGACCTTTGATTGATAAGGCGGCAGTAGAAAGCTATCTTTCCGCCATTGAACGGGCAAAAGCTGAGGGAGGTACAGAATTGGTTAAGGGAGGTGTGTTGGAAGGAAAAGGTTATGAGTCGGGCTGTTACGTAAAGCCCTGTATTTTTGAGGTGGAGAACCATTTTCAGGTAGTTCAGCAAGAGACCTTTGCCCCGATATTGTATCTGATCAGGTATAGGGACTTGGAGGATGCTTTGGCTTTCCAGAACGGTGTTCCTCAGGGTTTGTCCTCTGCAATCATGACGACCAATATGCGGGAAGCAGAGCGTTTTCTCTCGGCTGAAGGTTCGGATTGTGGTATTGCCAATGTGAATATCGGGACTTCCGGAGCGGAAATCGGCGGGGCTTTTGGTGGAGAGAAAGAAACCGGCGGGGGAAGAGAGTCTGGCTCTGATGCCTGGAAGGCTTATATGAGGAGGCAGACCAATACCATTAACTATAGTACGGAGTTGCCGCTGGCGCAAGGGATTAAGTTTGACATATAGGGTAGGTGTGTTGATAATTTTTCCCTTCATAATCAGGTAGTTATTTTTGGTGCTGTATTTTTTTTAGAGGAATGTTTGCGGCAATAAAAAATACAGCTACCTTTGCAATCCAATTAGACAACAAAAGGATGTCAAAAGGGAATTAATCCCGATAGCTATCGGGATGGTTAAGAGCAGACAAGTCATTTAGTCAAGTCTCGAGCACCTCAATTCCTTACATAATAGGGTTGGAAAAAAGATAATAACCGGGAATTTAGCTCAGCTGGTTCAGAGCATCTGCCTTACAAGCAGAGGGTCGGGGGTTCGAATCCCTCAATTCCCACAGTGATTTTTGAAATCAGAAGGTATTAAAAAATCTTAGGGATGGTTTCGGATATAGTTACTATCAAGTAAATATAATTGATCTTTTAGTTCCTTAAGTAATCCCATAAATGGTGGGGTTAGAAAAAAAATAAGAATTGGGAATTTAGCTCAGCTGGTTCAGAGCATCTGCCTTACAAGCAGAGGGTCGGGGGTTCGAATCCCTCAATTCCCACTTATGTAGCCTTAAGCAATTAAGGCTATTTTTGTTTTATGGCCTTCTATTTTTATATTCTATTTTCGGTTTCTTCGGACCGGTACTATATCGGTCACACTTCGGACTCCTTGGAAGAAAGGTTAAGGAGGCATAATTCCAATCATAAGGGCATTACCGGTAAGCAATGTGACTGGGAGATGGTTTATTGGGAGGAATACCCGAGCAAAAGTTTGGCATATGCCCGAGAGAGATTGGTTAAAACATGGAAGAGTGGGAAAAGGATAGAGGCGCTTATCGGCACTTCAGGAAAACTCCCGAACAGCGATCATGCTGGTTAAGGGCATCCCGACTAACAAGTCGGGAGGGTAGGGTGTTCGAATCCCTCAATTCCCACAATGAATAGCCTTAATCAATTAAGGCTATTTTTGTTTTATGGGCTTCTATTT
>NZ_BAAHAP010000178.1:0-4539 GCF_054777495.1 Echinicola sediminis
GTGGTCAATATCACCGGAATTTTACCCTCCGACCAACATTACCACCCTAAAACGGCGTGGTCAACATCATCGGAAAAAAGTGGTCAACATCACCGGAACAGGTGGTCAAGATGGATCGGAATATACAAGAAATGGACAAAAAAGAGAACCAGGCTAAATAGAAACGTTTTTTGCATAGGAAAAAAGAATTTAAGTAACTGTTAACTTTTAAAACAATGGCAGATAAAGATAGTATTAAATTTTAAGTTTGTTATTTTTTAAACATCACCGTAAACTATGGCCCAGTGACCTCCGTTTTATATAGAATGTCATCACAAAGTAGCTTTATCTGATTTTGATGGAGCTGTTGATACTAGATTGGAAGATTTAGCCTTAGTCTGTTCCAATTGTCAGAGAAGGTTACACAAAAGCTTTGAGACCTTATCAGTTGGAAGCTTAAAATCACTGCTTAAATTATAAATTTTCTTGTAGCATAAATCTTTATAGAATGCTTCAATCTAAAATCACGAATAATCGTCAACAGAATCTTCTCCATCCCATTCTCTTCCAAGTGTTAGATTAAACTGCTTTTGAGCTCCATTTAATTTAAAGAAGGTGCCCATGCTTTCATGGATAAAATTATTCCCTGCGATATATATTTTTGCCAGTGCATAGGGTTTTATACCAATGCCATTTGTTATAACAAAAAGCTCATCGAAAGTACTATTGATTTCTGCAGTATCAACTATCGATTCTCCATATTTATTTCTAGAAAATACACTTCCTTTTTCTAATCTTTGCGCATATTCAATCAATCCTTTTTCATTGATTGAAGCAGGACAGTTTGGGAATTCATTTGGTGTTTTCCAGTTTTTTTGTTGGGCATTGGGTGTTTTTGATGTAATTATAAGTTCTTCCACATTTGATAAATCATTATTCGGATTTATCTTTCTATATACCCATTCTCCTAATTGACCACCTTTTGAAATTTTCCCTTCTTTCGCCCAATTCAGTAAATTGTTTTTTGCGTTCTCTGCCTCTTCTTTGGTGACAGTTCTCATCCAAGAGAAATTTTGCTCAAGATTACCGTTAAGGGGCTTATTGGGATTGGAAAGAAAATTATCAACACTGCCGTAGTTATAAATAATTCTGGATAGGGAGATAGGATTTAGTAGTATATTTTCAAGCCTTGTTACCCATCTCAAGTTTTCTGGTCTATTGTTTCGTTTATTGGTATCAATATGATCTATTACATGAGATTCTGATGGTTGATTTCCATGGAAAGCGGTCGCCACAATTCTATGCACCGTTTCTGATGAATGGTACATATACCCTTTTTGTTGATCGACCTTTCCAAAAGTCCATTTTTCGTCCAGAGATCTTTTTCTTTTACCAGATTTTTGAAGTCTACAAACGGCACCATTATCCCTTACCCGATAGACTTCTTCTCGGTATTCACAGGTTTGCTCAATTTCAAATATGTCAATCAAATCGTTTTTCACTTTCTATTTGGCGGATTTTGTTTTTTTTCTTTTTACCCTTTATCATTTTTTTTACTTCATGCACAGTATATGGAGGATTCCTGCGATGCATTATTGCATGGCAATTAGGACAAACTGGTATCAAATCTCTTACAGGATCGAGTTGGTATTCTTTTCCTATACTAGCAATCGGTCTAAGATGATGGACATGGATAAAATCTTTAAAATCACTTCCATAATGATCTTCAAAATTAAACTTACATACACTACAAGAGGAACCATGGTGGTTTAAACATAATTTTCGCGCTGCACTATTCCTTTCATATAAATTTACAAGAATACTTTTCGAACTTCCTTCAACATATAAGCTGTTTCCTGTCAGTTCTTCAGGAATAATTTGATCACTTGAATGCGTTATAAGTTCAGTATTTTGATAACCATATTTCTCCAATCTTTGACTAGCAACGGATAATTCTTCAGAGGTAAAGAGTTCTCTCCAGGGCTCTCTGAGCACTAGGGCCTCCAATGAAATATCAAGTCTGCCTTCGTTGACCAAAGTAATAAAACCCTTTGTTGGTGGCTTATTTATGGCTTTAGGGTTTAGCCATGATTTGGCAGCTTTTACGCCGCCATCTTTTCTGATTTTTTGCAAGAAACGGGTGGCATTATATCCGCAATATTTTTTTGCGGCTTCATAAATTTCAAATGCCTTGTCATTAAATTTACTTTCCAAATTATCATCCATGGCATAAAAGTGTTTTGAAAAAAGAAACAATAAAATTAAACTTTTTCATCACTTTTAGGAGTCATTCTGCTTATTCTATCTCGATACCAGTTGATTATAATCAGTAATTGTAGAACTATTATACCTCCTAAGGCGTATTTTAAGGGAAATGGATAAAACAACTGAAAGATGATAGGTACAAAAAATATTACTATTGTAACTAAACTCCCAGAAATGCTACTGGTATAGATTAATTGTTCATTTTCGTCATCCAAAACATCGAAATGCATAATCAGAAAAGTATTAAACAACCATACCGGCGTAGAGATGGAGGTCGCTAGCAATATTAATTTGACTGTTTCAAGTTCCAAAAACAAAGGCCTATTAAAGGCATATATCATCAAAATCCCTGAACCTAATGTGGAAACCATTAGGATGATAATCGTCATTGCTGCGGGAAGCTTAATATTCCCTAATTCAAACGGCATACTTTCGAATGTTTGCTCATAAAATAATTAATGCAATACTAAAAACTACATCACTTAATAATCTCCCAATTATCCCAATAATACCCAATCTCATTATCCAAGGTCCCAATGAAGAGCCTCTCATTCCTGATTTTAAATGTGACCCTAAAGCGATCATGTAACTTGATATCTTTGATGGCATTGGTATGGACCAACTCATCTACTTTATTTGCTGGTAGGATGACCACAGATTTATGTCTGTTTGGATGGATCATCACAAAAACATAAAATACATTCCCTGCATAACCCCGCTCAAGCGCTACCTTACGCATATCAAAAATATATGAGTTCTGGGAATTTAAATTCGATGTCTTTACCTGAAGGCTAAACAGTTTATTGTCCCTGGTTGCGATGATATCCATCCCCACGTCCACACTCATGATACTGGCATTATATCCGCGGAATAACAGCTCAGCGGTTACATAGTGCTCTCCGGCCTTGCCGATAAATCCTCCCTGTACCTTCTCCTTCTTTTTAGGAGCCAATGATTTTACCTCTTCCTTTTTTACAGGAACTGATAGGTTAGGATTTAAACCATAAGTACCAGGCCCTGTTTTGATAAATGCGGATGTCTCACCTTTGGAATTGATATCGGTGATCAACTGGGCATTCATGGAAGATTCAGGCGTTTTGCCATCAGTGACCAATATCCCTTGTTCCAATGCCCTTTTGGTTATTTCTTTATAATGAAGGGAAGATTTATGCTCTACCAAAACCTGTAGTGCTGCTTCTTTAAATTTGTTCATGGGGAAATAATTACGTAAACCATTTTTGATTATGTCCTACACACAGCAAGTTTTCTATCATATAGCATGGTAAGTGTCTAAATACTTTTGAAAAAACTGTTTGGGGAACGCTACGTTGTCCCCTTAAGGCCTTTCCATCTACTAATCCACGTTTTACCAATTCCTTTGCCCCTGCTAATGTTCCAGTTTGCAAGTATACAGCTTTAGGGTAACACGATTTGGATAGACCAATTCTTTGAGCGGTATCATAACTCCATAAATCACCCAATCCAAAGACTTTATTTTTCACCTCTTCAGTAATCCCAAAAATATCCTCGAAGGATTTGGCTTTTTCTAAAGCTTCATAGAAGGGAGCTTGAAGCAATAGTTCAGCCCCTTCTTGACACTTTTTCTTGCCTACACGATTTTGATGACCCGCAAACATGGTTTTATTATTACCACAACCTGTTGTATTGTTCGGAACTACTGCTTTTCCAGCATTTTCTACGACCTCCTTAAAATTTGGTAAGTTTTTATAAAACTTTTCCAGATCGTAATAATGCTCAAAAGCAATCAAGCTTTTTTCTCCAATATCATCTTTTTTCCAATCTTGAGATAAAGCTTTAAGGTACCTGTTTAAAACCTCCTCATCCTGAAAAGTCCGTATCCCATGCTTAATATTAGGAATAATATACTCTCGATTAGGAATATATTCAGCAATCTCCTTAGGATTGACAATCTGGTTTTTCTTTTCCTTATCCTTGGGCTTAGTAGAAGTGGCCAATAAAAAATCCATATCATTCAAACCCTCCGGCCAAGGGATGTCTAGCTCACCTGATTTGGTCATACTAAATAATGAAGGGTTTTTAACAAATACATCATATCCATCATCGTTCTTTTTCATCTCCGTTTCCCAACTTTCTCTTAGACTATTCTTATCCTCATCGGAGAGCTCAGGATTAAAAAGTATTCCACATACACACCACGCACTACTTCCTTTAATAAAATTATTAGTATCGCTCCCTCCTTCAACATCCGATAGCTTCTCAACGAGGTCTACGATATCTTTAACATCTAGATCACCTTTTTCAAAACCCACCACC
>NZ_BAAHAP010000179.1:0-4284 GCF_054777495.1 Echinicola sediminis
GTCATCAAAATCATCATAGTTATCGTCAAAGTCATCTTGATCAAAATCCTCTTGATCAAAGTCTTCTAAGCTTTCATCAACCATGTCTTCTTCATCCTCAAATTCATAAGTGTCCTCATCAAAATCTGAAGTGAAATTGTCGTCTTCCTCGAAGTCGTCAAATTCGTCATAATATTTGTCTGTGTCTCTTGCCATGATAATGTACTATTAGTTGTTGAATAATTAGGCAGGATTTTTAGTGCTATTTACAATAAAAAAATATTTAATTCAATATTGTTTTTTTCAGTCAGTAAAAAAAATGCTTCTCTAAATAAAACTATGGGCGTATAAATTTTAGTTATCCTGAAGGAAAGCAACTCACTTCGACAAGCTCAGTGACCTTGTGCTATTTTATGGTTACAAAGAAGCTCATTTAGATAATTCTGTCTTGGGTTGGCGCCCAGGGTTACTAATGTTATGTACTTTCAAGGTTAGCTAACCTTATTAAAAACCCAATGACAGGAGCCGCTGCAGGTGCAATTGGGGTAATCCCGGGTCCGTTGGCCGTCAGGCAGGAGTATCCTGGATCGGTGTAAGTAGTTGCTCATGGTTTTAGCCGCTAAAACTGTTCTACCTGGCATTTGACAGCTTGACATGGAATCAAAAATCTTTCCTAAGGCTCTGTATTCCCTGGCACATTTATAAAGAAGGGAAAAGAGAAGGAGAATGGATCAATTAAATATGTTGTTAATTGACTGTGATATTAGCGGCTTGCTTAAATACTGCTTCACCTGTGAATAGGTGCTGGCCCTATTGATGTCTCTTTTGTCAACAGAACTTGAAAGGATATAAATCTCTACTTGGGTTTTGTCAAAAGCAAGTTTTTCCAAGAAGTCCCAGCCGCTCATCTCTGGCATATTGAGATCTAAAAATAGGTAATTGGGGTTGATTAAATAGATTTTTTTGAGCGCTTCTTTAGCCCTTTCAAACTTAAAAAATTTACAAGGTTGTTTGATGTATTTCGCAATGAGGCTTTCAGTAACAAACGTACTGATAGGGTCATCATCGATTAATACAATTTTTACCATGTTATACAAAATACTTTGTTTGAAATATTTTAATGTATATGTAAAATTAAGTAATTTTTTTTGAATACTGCAATAGGTAAATCATTTTTTGAGCCGATTGGAGGAGCTTTACGCTTGATTTGATGGACTCACAAATAGGGACTGAGTCAGTCATAAACTAAAATGAGCATAATATCCATTTTTTTTGAACTGATATTTACAGATATATTAAGTTCGTAACTTTTTAAACTTAAAAAAATGTTTTTTAAAATAAATAATATGTATTTCATTTGCATAATTTTCTTCAAAGCAGTAAATTAGGGTATGTTTATGGGTAGGGAAAGCCAGGTTCATTAAGTAAATGGAATTGGTTCAGCCAACATAAACTGGGAAAAGAACAAAAGGGCAGTTGCATGCCTTAGTTTATGCTTGAAAACCCTAGGTCATCTGATCGTTTTGTAGTTAAGAAGTTTTGATCTATAGAAAGTAATTGAATTTGTTTAGTTAAAAATAATTTTTAAACAGACTATGAACAGTACAAGTAGAATTGTAGCCGGTTTTTTCTTCATATGGGATGTCATAACGTTATGTTTGACATTTCTCGTTTCCATTTATTTAAACAAAGAAAGTGGGGTCCAAAATGTAGATTGGATGTTGTTCTTTGCCCTCACTTCTTTATGGTTTGTAATTGTAATATGGAGAAAACTTTACCTGTTTGAATACAACGGGGATTTTGGCTCAAGGATTTTAAATTATTTAAAATCCAGCGCGATTTTAGTGGTTTTATTTGGGCTTATTTATTTGGTCTTCACCTTTCCACCTACTTTTAGGAAAGTAGTATTGTACTTTTCCATCGGCTTTCCCCTGCTGGGTATTACCACCAACTTCATCATTCTAAGTATCATCAATAGAATAAACAGTTATGGGGCTGCGGGGAAGAATGTTTTGGTGACCGGTGTTGGGGATATGGTAAATAAGGTAAACAGCTATTATAGTGGTCATCCCAATCTTGGATACAATATCAAGGGTATTGTCAAATATAAAAACGACAATAGTGTACAAAGTGATGAAGGTCAGTATGTTAGTGATATCGGCCATATGGGAGATTATATAAAGGATCATCATGTTGATGAAATCATAGTCGCTTTACCCGTAAAATGTTCCAAGGAGATCAAGGAGATTCTAAAGACTGCAGACTATCACGGAACCAGGGTCCGCTTTGTGCCAGATTACAGGGATTTGTTTGGGCAGGGGTATAAAGTGATCCGGCAAGGTAACTTGGATATGGTCAATGTCAGGCAGATGCCATTGGATAATAAGTTCTCCTACTTGCTGAAGGAATGCTTTGACTGGTGTTTTTCGAGTTTGATTCTGCTGTTTTTGGCTCCAATATTTGCTGTGATAGCAGTTCTGATAAAACTTGATTCTCCTGGACCGGTATTTTTCTGTCCAGTCAGGATAGGAAAAGGGGGTAAACCTTTTAGGGTGTTTAAATTCAGGACGATGAAAACCAATGATACAACAGGTACCTCTTCTACTAAATTCAATGATCCGCGAATAACAAAAATTGGAAAATTTTTAAGAAAATACAGTATTGATGAACTTCCACAGTTTGCCAACGTATTTATGGGGCATATGAGTGTGGTAGGGCCCCGTCCTCACAGGAGCTTTTTGAATGAGGAGTTTCAGAAGAATGTCAACCTATCTATGATTCGACATTATTTCAAACCTGGCATTACAGGTTGGGCTCAAGTTAATGGATGGAGAGGGCCAACAGAGACCAGCGAACAAAAGGAACAACGCATCATGCATGATTTGTGGTACTTGGAAAACTGGTCAATGTCCCTCGATGTAAAAATCATTTATTTGACTGTCTTCGGCAAGAAAACGCACAAGAATTCATTCTGAAAAAGTGTGGAATTTACATCTTCCACACTTTGTCGTGAAAGGTGCTTTTTTGTGTTTGAACATGCCATGACTGGTATTTATATGATTGGTTATCAGTAGTTTATGATTTTTAATATTTTTATCCCCAAACAGCTTCATCATAAAAAAAAATTGTTAATTAGAAGATAGTTTTTTTATAAAATTCTACACATTGTTGAACGGTTCCACAGTATAAATATTAAATCGTTTAAGCTTTTTGATTTTCATTTTTTGTGGTTAAGGGATAGGTTGGAGGAAGTAAAATTATCCATGTATTTTGTTTATTAATGTAAGTCGTTCATTTATGAAATTGAGCGACTTGTTTTTTTTGCTGTATTATGCCCATTTTATCATCCGGCAGTTGGCATAGTTGTTGGATAAGTCGGAAACTGAAATCACATACTAGATTTTCCCATTAACCCTTAGGAATGAGGAGATTACTTGTTAATGACCTCTTCCAGAACCACCAGGTTCAAAATTGAAATCACCCCTCTTGATATGGTGTAGTTGAATTACTATGCCCGAGAATAAGAGTTTTTTGAAGAAAATTTTGAGCCAACAAGTTTACCACCAAAACCAACCTTTCCACGGGGATAAGCCCTTTGGAGTAAATAAATCTAATTATTTATAGTAAATGAAATTTAAACACTTAAAAAACCTAATAGTGTTTCCCCTATTGGGAGGGACTATTTTTTCTTGCAACGTAACGGATATAGAGAAAGCCTTAAATCAGGGGTCGGCTATTAAGTCGACGGGGCTTTCCTCTTCTCCACACATTATTCATCACAAGACTTCTGAGGGAAAATATCCTCTTGCTTTCACCCATAAGCAGTTTTCAGAGAAGCATTCTTTTGGTATTGCTGAAAAACCAGTGTTTTCAGTTGCCGACGCCGGACATTTTCATTTAAATGACTGCGATGGCTTAATATCCAATGGAATAATTGCTGAGGTTCTTTTTCCAGAACAGTCAATAGTATAAGGTGGAATCCTAACGCCTTTATTTGCCTTCAAGCAATTTTAAGAAAGACGGAAATAACGACATCGTCAGTAAACGGCATCAGTTAATTCGCTGGAGCCTGATATTGTCCTAAAACCCTCAATTACCCAAGTACCCCAAAAATTATTAATTACAAAACTGATTGGCCATTGGCCAATCGATAGGGAGCCTTACGCCCTAATAATAAAAATAATTTCGAATTGTAAGTATTTAGATTTAATAAGGTAAGAAAAAGAAGAAAAATAATTTCGTTAAATAATCAAACTAAACTTAAATGAAAATCACCACAAACCTTTTCACTAATCTCATTGCACT
>NZ_BAAHAP010000180.1:0-408 GCF_054777495.1 Echinicola sediminis
TGACCTGATCAGGTGGGGGATTTTGCTGGATGTAGTCAAAAATCTTGAATATCGTTTTTGGAAACCCAATGAAAATATCAAACCTTATCACGTATTACTTCCGATTCATCTACAAGAATTACAGACCAATCCAAACTTACTGGAGTCTGATCCGACCAATAATGGATATCGGTAAATGTTGGATAATAAAAATTGGCTGGGCACTAATTGTCCGGCCAATTCTTTTTCCTGTGGTGATCATTTTATTCCTTCCAAACTGATCCAATTAACTGGAATAAAACTTTTACTTAATAAGAATGCTGTAATAGCTTCATCTAAACAATTTTTTAAATAGCTGCTAAAACTTCGCCAATGAACGAGAAGTAGGAGTATGCTCATGTTTTTGGACGATTTTACCCATCTAATAGA
>NZ_BAAHAP010000180.1:418-4220 GCF_054777495.1 Echinicola sediminis
GGGATACTTTTTATGAATTATTATGAGCTTTATGCAGGCAGTTTCAAAGACGAATCTTTAAAGCTGTCTTTGGAGTATCTCAAAAATGTAAAAGGATAAAGTGTGATATATGAAAGTTAAATTTAAAATAGGAATTGTCTTCCTTTTAGTTGGTTTGATGATCAGTGTTGTTAAGGCTCAATCCCTACAACATCCCACCATCTGGATTACGCAGGAAGAAAGGGAGAAGGTACTTAATCTTATTGAAAATTATGATTGGGCCGAAAGTATTGTGGATCAACTTCATCAACGAGTGGATAAAAAGTTGTCCCTTCATCAAAGCAATCCCGAAGCCATACTGGACTCCATTCCTTCATTTGCACAGAGTGATCATCAAGTTGCTGACCCTAAGGCCGATAAACCTGCTGCCGCTCACAACAAAGTGTTGTCAATTGCTTCCGAAGCAGGTATGCTTTACTTTCTGACCCAGGATGAAGCCTATGCCATGTTTGCAGCAGATATACTGGAAGTCTATTTTGAACAATTAGGTTCAAAAACCCCTATGACTACTACTATTGCTGGGAATGCATTTTATGACCCTAGAACTACTTATGATCATATTGCTTTGGCCTACGATTTTATTTACAATTACCTTAAAAAAAGTCAAGCCTCGGTATACAATAGAGAACTTGGAAAGAGAATTCCATTCAATAATGATAAAGCCCAAAAGGCAATTGAAAATATGGTGGGCAATACTTTACAGGAATATGGAAAAAAGGACACCCATGGAAAGTATATTTCCAACCATCCCATATTGACAGCCCCTGGAGTATTGTATGGAATTTTATGTGTTGAGGATGATGGAGAAAGAGAGCGATTATTTAATGTGTTTTGGGAGACAGGAACGGCCCATCAGAATTCATTTAAGCATACCATTTTGACCATGTTCGGTGAACAAGGAATTTGGCCCGAGTCAACCAGCTATAGTTTTATGCCATTGGTTACGCTGGTATTGAACATTGTCGATAGAAATTTTCCTGAAATGGATGTAACAAAGGAGTATAAACAAATTTTCAACGGAAGCTTCTTGTTCGATAACCTTAGGTATCCAGATCACAGGTTTGTCAGATTTGGAGACTCCAAAAGAAATAATGATGGTACCCAAGAGTTGTATAGGTACACACTAGATATTGCTAATAGGAGAGGGTTTGACAATTTAACAAGTCAAGCTAAAATAGCTTTGAAGCAGGCATATGAAATTGAAGGTGGATATCGGCCAAGAATCACTGGGAATACTTTTAATAATTATGATGAACTTCAGCTTTTTTGGGGTGTACCCATTCCCGATAATATAGATGATAGTATTGATTTTCAAAAACCTACAGTGATTATTGAACATGCAGGAGTAGCCCTTCAGCGAAATTATGTCAAAGAAAATAATTTACTCTATGGTCTATGTGGGATTATTGGAGGAGCGCATTATGTGCACTCCCACGTTACGGGTATCACCATGGAACTCTATGGCGCTGGATATGTAATGGCTCCCAATGCAGGGCTTCCACCAACTGTGGCTGAAAGACAAATCCCATTGCATGAGCATTACTTTAGGCTATATGCTGGGAATAATACAGTGATTGTCAACGGTACTTCCCACGGTCTTGATGAAGGGTCATGGAAAGGAAAGGCAAATGTTTGGCAAAATACCACCCTAAATATTGCGGCTGAACCAAAGCATCTGGAAGATCCCATAAGTGATAACTTCAGTTTTGCTACCCAATTTTTGGATGATTCGGTCAACCACTCGAAGCAACAGCGAACGCTGAGCACCATTCGAACCAGTCCCACTACAGGGTATTACTTAGATGTTTTCCGTTCAAAATCTCAGGAGAGCAATAAGTTTCACGATTACATCTACCATAACATTGGAGACAAAACCACTATTTTGGATGCACTTAATAGAAAATTGAACCTTAAATCAACAGATCGCTATCAAAACGATATTGGGGATGTGGTTCGATCTCCAGGATGGCGCTATTTCGAAGATACTCAGGTGACCGATCCTACTTCGGAAACGGTACAAATTCGGTTTGACATCAACTATGATAAAAAGTACATGCACATGTTTGTGGCGGGAGGTGTGGAAAGGGAATTTACCCAGGCCCTTGCCCCACCAACACGCGAGGCAAAAAATGGCTATATAGACAAAAAAACACAACTTATAGCCATCCGACAAAATGGAGAGGCTTGGGCAAGACCTTATATGTCTGTTTTTGAACCATCTGCCAATAAGTCCTCAAGTGTTAAAAATGTCCAACCATTACAAGATGGAGAAAAAACGATAGGGGTAAAGGTTATTTCTCATGTCGGTAATAAGGTAATTACAGATTATATCATTTCGCAGGACAATGCTGCGGCATCTTATATTAATCATGAAATCGATCTCCAGTTTGTAGGAAGGTTTGGCGTTGTCCGCATTACGATGCATGATGCAAAGGAGGAGGTAGAGCTTTATATTGGAGAAGGAAATCAAATGAAATACAAGGATCATACATTGACTGCCGATAAAAACTGCAAGGGATACAAGAAGTTTTAGCCTAAAAAAGAAAACGGGGTACTATCTCTATACCGTATTTACAACTTCACTAGAGGGAAAGAATATAATTTGATTTGTATACTACTAATTATATAAAAGCATAAAATGAAAGAGTTATTTGATTTAACGGGAAAAGTGGCCTTGGTTACCGGTGCTACGCATGGATTAGGGATGGCCATGGCTACGGCTTTAGCTAAAAGCGGGGCTAAATTATTGTTCAATGATATCAACCAAGAGAAGATAGATAATGCCGTTAAAGAGTACGCTGCAAAAGGAATTGAAGCCAAGGGGTATTTATTTGATGTGACAGATTCAAAAGCAGTGGATGAAAATATATCGTCAATTGAAAAAGAATATGGTCCTATCAATATTTTAGTAAACAATGCGGGTATTATAATGAGAGTTCCAGCAATGGAAATGGATCCCGCGGATTTTAAAAAGGTAGTAGAGGTGGATTTGATTTCTCCTTTTATTATGTCCCAAAGGGTAGGAAGGACGATGAAAGAAAACGGGGGAGGAAAGATCATCAATATCTGTTCAATGATGAGTGAACTGGGGCGTAATTCAGTTTCTGCCTATGCGGCCGGTAAGGGGGGGCTTAAGATGTTGACCAGAAATCTGGCTACTGAGTGGGCCAAGTACAATATTCAGGTTAATGGCATAGGTCCTGGCTATTTTGCCACTTCCCAAACGGCTCCTATCAGGGTAGATGGGCATCCCTTCAATGATTTTATAATTAACCGCACGCCCGCCGGAAGGTGGGGAGATCCGGAGGACCTTCAAGGTACTACCGTTTTTTTGGCTTCAAGAGCAAGTGATTTTGTCAATGGACAGGTAGTTTACGTTGATGGGGGGATATTGGCTACGATAGGTAAACCTCACGGAGAGGAATAAACTGGTTGAATATTTTGTTAAAAAATTGTTTTTGTAAAAGAAAACAATTACCCTAACCGCTTATTGCTTGCTTTAAAGATTATTTTTAAAATATAGTCATTATTGTTTCAAACGAGATGCTATCTTAAACATGGAACTTTTTTAGTTGAGAAGCCTGATGGGGGCTGCTAAGCGATCCGTAAGTATGAATTTTGACTAATGTATAGCTCAGCGTTTAGTTTCTAATAACTAATCGCTGAGTTATTTTAGGTAATGGGATTTATATTTTTACAGGGGACTGGCTAAATCGACTTTTTCTGTGCCTAAAGATTTTTGGAACAGTAGGATACAGGTTAC
>NZ_BAAHAP010000181.1:0-4185 GCF_054777495.1 Echinicola sediminis
CTAGGTACAGCCCTTGGCAATTTGGGTCAATCCCTCCTAGAACTCGGGGAGTCTACGCAGTCAGCTGGCCTGGCAAATATTGGAGGTTTGCTTTCTGGGCTTGCATCCGAAATGAATGATATTTTGGTTGCCTTTGATGAAGACGCAAGAGACTCCGACAAGATAGCTGCCGGTGTTAATGGATTAATCAAGGTAATTGACATGTTGTCAAGTGCTGCAGCTCAAAGGAGAAAAGCCGAAGAGGATTATTACAGGTCTGTCATTGGATTTCAGAATGATTATAATCTAAGCCTTCAGGAACAAATTAGACTTCAAAGCATACTCGGGGAGAGTGCTTTTTTGACTGATTACGAGGGTCGCATTAAGGATGGGCTTGAGGCTATAGGCAATGCCAATATTGAATACCAAAAGGCCCTTCAGGCCCTTTCAGGAGGAACGGTTAAATCAGGCCAAAGGAATGCTGTTGATTGGGATAAAGTGGGTAAGGGAGCAGCAGGTGGAGCAGCTACAGGTGCAGCGATAGGTTCTGTTGTACCTATTATCGGTACTGCTGTCGGGGCAGTGGTAGGTGGTTTTATAGGTGGGATTGCAGGTTTATTCGGAGGAAAAAAGAAAGTTGACAATTATGTGCCTATCCTTCAGGAATATCCAGAGCTAGTCCAAGAAACAGCTGACGGGGTATTAGAAATAAACCGAGGGCTTGCGGAATCCCTTTTACAGAATGATCTATTAAGCGACAGTACAAAAGAGCTTGTTCAAGATGTCTTGGATTGGGGGGATGCATTGGAAGCAGCCAGGGCACAAATAAAAGATGTCATTAAGGACTTAGCTGGATCACTAGGCAATGACCTTAGAAATGATTTGGTGGAAGCATTTCAAGCGGGAGAAGATGCAGCCAAAAAGATGGGTAAGACCGTTTCTGAAGTGCTTGAAAATATTTTGTCACAGATCATATTTAACAAGGTATTTGCAGACAATTTCGAGCAGCTAGAAAAAGACATGGCCAAATCAATGGACGTGGGAGGGGATCAAGATTGGGGCGACGACCTAGAAAGATTCTACAAGGGGGTAAACGAGGAACAAAACGACTATTTTAACGCCCTTGAAGACAGCAAAAAGCTGGCTAAGAAATACGGTTTTGACATATTTAATCCATCAGGTCAATCTAAACAAGGATTAACAAGACAAGTTCAATCATTAACGGAAGATACAGGGAATGAATTGGCCGGACTTTTTAGGGGATTCTATGACCTACAAAAAGAGAATAACAGCACCTTATACACTCACATGAAGCATGGAGTAGACCAGTTGATGGAGCTTCAAAGAATTGAGTATAACACTAGGATGAATATTTCAAAATGGAATGAGGCCATACCTATATTCCAGGCCATCCAAAACAACACTAAAGCAAGTCAAAGCAATAGAGATTTAGGGATTTAGGATCATGCACATTTACAGAAACGGAGCAGTAATAGACTCTACACCCATCGATGATAATACCGTGCTGACCTATCAGTTGATGGGAGAGCACAAGGTGACTTGTGACATTGTAAGAAGGCTCCCCCTAGAAATAAAGGTAGGCGACTATATTCTAGTCAATGCTGAAAGGTTTATTATGAACCAGGACCCAACAGTTAAAAACCAAGCAAACTTTTATTACCGAATTATATTTGAGGCAGAAATCTACACCCTATACAATAAATTGTTCTTGGATGAAGGAGCAGCCAATTTCACTTACTTCGGTACACCTGAGGAGTTCTTAACTTTATTAATAGACAATATCACCTCAATTGATAGCGGGTGGACACTGGGCGAAGTAGAGGTGTTAGAACCTAAATTTATATCTTTTCAGGGTGACAGCTGTAGGTCTGCTCTCACCAAAATAGCGGAAACATTTGGGCTTGAATATGAGGTCAATAGTAAAGCTATCACCTTGATCAAATCTGTTGGCGTGGATACTCCCCATACATTCCAATATGGCATGAATAATGGATTGTATTCACTGACTAGGAGATCAATAGACAGTAGTAGTGTAATTACTAGGCTTTATGCTTTTGGAAGCAGTCGAAACATTTCTGTAAACTACCGAAACGGCCAAAAGAACCTTGTTTTTGAATCACGCTATTTAGAGGCCAATACTGGGCTTTATGGAATTAGAGAAGGTGTAGTGACCTTTGAAGATATTTATCCCAATAGGACGGGAGAGGTTACCGCGACAAGTGAAGAAACCAAGATCGTTGACACCTCGATTGATTTTGATCTCAATGATTACTTGCTATCTGGACAGACTGCAAAGATCGTTTTCAAATCAGGGGCTTTGAGCGGATATGAGTTTGAGATCACCAATTATGACCATGGGGCCAAAGAAATAACGTTCAACACCTTCACAGAGGCCAATGATTATGTCTTACCGAACGAAATAAGTAAACCAGAGGCAGGGGATCAGTATACGCTTATTGGCATAGACATGCCTCAAAGTTATATTGATACAGCCGAGGCTAACCTATTAGCAGCGGCTCAAGAGAGATTGGAACAAGTAAGTTCTCCCCGGGTGACTTATGATCTGGATATGGACCGATTTTACATTAGAGATAAAGACCTTGAAAACAATCTTTTCCCAGGTGACAGGATCAGAGTAAAGGATGATAAGCTGGGTATTGATCAAATGATCAGAATTAATAGCATATCTTACCCGCTTGTAGACCCTGATGTTATCCAGGCTACAATATCAGATCAAGTAACCTACACCACATCAGAACGGATCATTAAAGAAACGGTATCTAATAAGGGGAAAATCAACCTTGAAGAAAGCAACCGGGCAGAAGGGGACAGGCTAAACCTCCAAAAAATCAAAGCCCTTAATGCCGAAATACAAAATCTGATTGTAAAGAACCTCAGGACTAATGAGACAGGGCAAAGAATCGAAATACTGGAGGCTGAAAACAGCCTGAAATTCTATGATGCCAATGGCGATTTGGTATTACAGATAGATGATGATTTGGGCAATGACCTGGACGGGAATCCTATCAGCGGTGTGAAAATCACTAATCCAGTCTCTGGCCGTATCAGTTATACAAGTGCTGGCGGTATGTTTTCAAATTCCGGATCCGTTCCATTTATATCTGCAGCAGGAGGTTCAGAGACCAACGCAAGTGTAGCCGGCTTGTTATTCGACAGGAATTCAGACCCGGCCGGAATCAGTGCAGCAGTGGCAGGCCTTGATGGGACCAGCTCAGGGAACAGCAACAGTTACGGTGGATGGTTTAACTCTATCCGGTTTGGAGGGGTTCACATAGCCGTCCGTTCCGAAACCTCAAATTATACCATATCCAAAGGGGATGGAATCATAAGTTGCTATAACACCAGCGATATTACAGTTACTTTGCCGTCAACTCCACAAAAAGGGGCTACTTACTTAATACGAAGAAATAATGCGAGCGGGGTATTGATAGCTTCAGGATCGGCAAACATTATCGATAATGGTCCCCCTTTAAGTTCTATAGCTGTGCCGGCCCAGGGCGACATGGTTCGTATTACCTGGGATGGAAGCTATTGGCTGTATAATGCCATGGCATAGTTGTATAAGGTATTACAAGGGGATAATGGATCGTTCTTCCCTGGTTTGCCATACATTAAATAAAACTCCAGTTATTTAAGATTTATAGGGAAATCTTAAATAGTAATCAATTCGACTTTTTTCTTTCAATTCGGGAGAGGGGGCTCAATAATTGAGCGCCCTTTTTTAGCAAAAACAATGAATTAAAGACATTTTTCAATTTTCCTAGGATTGCAAAAATCAAGAAACTAATTTTGTGCCTCAAAAAAATCACAAACGGACTTGTGTTAGAACTTCAAACTTATTAGTTTAATCCAACGTTTTTTAAAGTATTACAACCCAAACACTTTACTACTATGGCGGCTACTCGACTACTCAAAGCAATTGAAACGACCTTACAAGAAGTAGGAAGAGTTTTAGGAGATTATTTTGTATCTGATACAGATGTCATGAGTAATGACATGAAAAAAATAATGGCCAACCCTAAAGACAGGAAATCATATATCAATGCTGTCAAGAAACTTAAAGACACTAAAGCTGATATTGACAAAGTGGACATTAAGCTTTCAACAAAGGAGGAAATTACAATTTCATTGCATGATTAAAATAAATGGATGCAAACATCACAC